>JAMQPJ010000190.1 GCA_023717585.1 Thermoanaerobaculia bacterium | reverse complement strand
CGAGCCGGCGAAGCGTTCGCGCGCCGAACGACGTCCCCGTCCTGTCGAGAAGTGAGAACAGCGTGCCCTTCGGGCCGCCGTCTCGCGTCGAACGAAAGAGCTCGAGGTGGCCGGCCGTCACGGAGTCGACGACGAGGCCTTCGTCGGGAGCCTCCGAGCGGAGGGACCGCACGTGATCGCAGTCGGCGCGCTGCGTCGTCCGCGCATACGACAGGAGAGCCGCGGCGGCGTCGGCCGCGCCGCCAGCGTGAGGCAGGCCGAACGGCTCGAGCGTCGCCGTGCGGAAGTGTCGTTTGAGGAGCTCCACGGCTCCGGCCCCGCGCGGAGCGTCGTCCCTGAGCGGCGAGAGTGCGGGGGCCTCGGCCCCCGACGACACGAGCGCGGCCACGAGCGACTCGGCGAGGGGCCGGTCGGAGGGAAAGAAAACGAGCTCGCGCGGCAGACGGCGCAGCAGCCACTCCGCGAGGGCCCCGCGCTCCGGCAGCTCGACGACGGCGAAATCGCCCGTCGAGAGGTCCAGGGTCGAGACCGCGGCGCCGTCCCCGTTGGACGTCACTGCCGCCATCTCGTTCGGGCGGCGCGCGTCGAGGCGCTCCGGATCCACGATGGTCCCGGGCGTGACGATGCGGACGATCTTCCGCGGGACGAGGGCGCGGCCCTTCGACGGAGCCTCTGTCTGCTCGCTGATCGCGACCTTCCGTCCTGCCGCGACCAGCCTCGCGAGGTAGGGCTCGAGAGCATGCTGGGGAATGCCGCACATCGGCGCCTCGACGTCGCTGTCCTTGTGCCGCGCGGTCAGCACGAGGCCCAGGAGCGGCGCCGCATACGCCGCGTCCTCGAAGAACATCTCGTAGAAGTCTCCGAGGCGGTAGAGGAGGAGCGCGTCGCCCGCCTCCCGCTTGAGAGCCCAGTACTGCTCGAGCATGGGCGTCGCGCGCATGTGGAGCCGGGGATGCTAGCATCGAGGGACGCCGCGGATGCGCATCCTCTCGCTCGACACGGCCTCCCCTTTTCCGTCGCTGGCCGCCGGAGACGGCGATCGCGCGGAAACGACCCGGGCCCTGCCGCAGAACGCGGCCGAGAGCCTCCCGCTCGCGGCCAAAGCCCTTCTCGCCGAGATGCGTCTTACGGTCCGGGATCTCGACCGCGTCGCCGTTGTCTCGGGGCCCGGATCCTTCACGGGACTCCGCGCGGGACTCGCCTTCGCGCGCGGCCTCGCGCGGGCGCGCGGCATCCCGCTGGTCCTCGTCTCCACGTTCGCGGCCGCCCACGAGGCCGTCCCGGAGCCGGGGAACGTCCTTTTCATCCTCGGCGCCGGCCGCGGCGACGTGCACGCGGCTCTCAGGACGGGGAGAGCGGTTGCCGCCGCGGCGCCTCCGCGTCCCCGGACCGAGGTGGAGGCCGAAGCCCGTGCGCGCGGACTCTCCGTCCTCGATCTCGGCCTCCTGGGCCTGCCTCTCGCCGCTGCCGCCGGGCGCGTCGCCGCGCGGGACGAGACGACGACGGGCGCCGTCGTGTACGGGAGGCCGAGCGCGGCGGAAGAAAAGCAGGCCACCCTCCTCGCGAGCGGTCCCGGGCGGACCCCGTGAGCGCCCTCCCCGAACCCTTCAGCCTTCGGGACGCGCGCCACGCCGATCTCGACGCCATCGCCGCCCTCGAGCGCGTCTCCTTCCCCGTCCCCTGGAAACGGGAGTATTTCGAGGTCGAGGTCGGAGCTCCCTGGCGCTTCAACCGCGTCGCGTTGTCGCGCGGCTCCCTCGCGGGCTACGTCTTCTGCGCGTTCGCGGGAGGCGAGGTGCACGTCAACAAGATCGCCGTCGCGCCGGACTTTCGCCGCCAGGGCGTGGCTTCGGCGCTCATGGACGAGGTTTTCGCGTTCTGCGCCCGCGTGGACGCCGAGGAGGTCTTCCTCGAGGTGAGGTTTTCGAACAGGCCGGCCCGGACGTTTTACGCGGGGCTTGGCTTCGCGGAGGCGGGCCGCCGGGAGCGCTACTACCTCGATGGGGAGGATGCCCTCGTCATGGCCCGGAAGATGGGCGGCCCCAGGCGCCTTGACGGCCCCCCGGCGATGAAGGGAGACTCCGGTCGTTGAACCATTTCACACGAGGAGGTGGCGATGCAGACCTTGACGGAGGAGATCAAGCACGAGCTCGAGAGCCAGAACGAGGAGTTTCGTTCCCTTCTGCGTGTTCATCACGACCATGAGAAGCGGCTCGCCGAGCTCGCCTCCAAGACCTTTCTTTCCACGGACGAGGAAATCGAAGAGAAGCGCCTGAAGAAACACAAGCTGCACCTGAAGGACCGGATGGAAGAGATCGTGCGCGAGCACCGCGCGCGTGTCTCGGCCCACTAGGCCCGCCCTTGGGCGAAGCCCCAGCTTCGCCGCGTCGCGGCGTGCGCCGGGGGGTGTACGTGCTGCCTGCCCTGTTCACGGTGGGCAACGTGTTCTGCGGCTATCTCTCGATGGATGCGGCGGTGAGGGGCCGGTTCGACTTCGCCGCCATGCTCATCTTCGCCGCGGCGATCCTGGACGGGCTCGACGGCCGCGTCGCCCGATGGGCCGGCGCCACGTCCGCCTTCGGAGAACAGCTCGACTCGCTCGCCGACGTCGTCTCCTTCGGCGTCGCTCCCGCTTTCCTGGTCTACCGCTGGGGCCTCATCGACTTCGGACGGGCCGGTCTTCTCGTCTCGTTTCTCTTCGTGGTCTGCGGCGCCTGCCGCCTCGCGCGCTTCAACGTCCAGCTCCACGTCGTCGACAAGCGTTACTTCGTGGGGCTGCCGATTCCGTCGGCTGCCGGGGCGCTCTGCGGCCTCATCTGGGTGCTCTCCGATTCTCGCGCGTACGAGATCAAGGCCGGCTTCCTGGCCGTCACCGCCATCCTTTCGTGGCTGATGGTCTCGACCTTCCGGTATCGCTCCTTCAAGGACGTCGATCTCAGGTCCCGCCGCGCCGTGCTCATCGTTCCTTTCTTCGTGCTCGTCTTCGGCTTGTTCTGGGTGCTGCGCCAGTACGCGCTCGCCTCGACTCTCTCCGTCTACGCCGCCTCCGCTCCCCTCGTCCGCCTCTTCGGCCTGCTTCGAGGGCGGCAGAAGCAGGCCGTGCCATGACGAAAGCGGCGCACGCGGCCGCCCCTTCCTTTCCGGTCGCGCTCGTCGAGCCGACGACGCTGCTCGGCCGGGACGTGCGCGCCGTCCTCACGGAGCGCGCCTTCCCGGCCTCTCGCGTTCACCTCTTCCACCAGGCCGGAGGTCCGGGCGGAGTCCTTGCCGCGGAGGACGACGAAGTCGCCTTCATCGCCCCGCTCACGGTGGACGCTCTCGAGACGTGCCGGATAGCCTTCCTGTGCGGGAGGGCGGACGAGACCGCGCGTTTTCTCGCGACCCGCACCGACGGCGCCCTCGCGATCGACCTCTCGGGCGTCCGCAACGGCCAGCCGCTCGTCGTGCCTTCGGAGGAACGCGGCCCCCGGCCGCTCCCCGCGGGCTCCCTGTTCCTCACGCCGCATCCCGTGGCATTCGTGCTCGCCGAGGTCGTGCGGACCGTCGACGCGGTCGTGCCCGTCGTCGGCATGACGGCAGCCGTGGACCGACCCGTGAGCGAGCTCGGAAAGGCGGCGCTGGACGAGCTCTTCCAGCAGGCCCTCGCGCTCGCCACGTTCCGGCCCATGCCGAAAGAGGTGCTCGGAGCGCAGGTCGCGTTCAATTCCCATGTGCCGGCCGATTCCCGCGCCTTCGAGGCGCGCGTCGCGGAGGACACGGCGGCGCTTCTGGCCCGGGAGATTCCGCTCACGATCCTCTCGGCGCGCGTGGGGGTGTTTCACGGGCACCTCCTCCGCGTCGAGCTGCGCCTCGGCGCGGACGCTCCCCCTTCGGGCGACGTCCTGGCCCGCTTCCGCGAACAAAAAGCCGCCTTCGAGATCGTCGACCCGGAGAACCTGTCAGGCCCCGTCGAGTCGGCCGGACGCGACGAGACTCTCGTCCTGAGAGGCGAGGCGGAGGGCCGGCGTGTGACGCTCACGCTCGCGGCAGACCACCTGAGACGCGCGGGGGCGCTCCTCGCCGTGCGGGTCGCCGAACAGGCCGCCCGGGAACGCGGCTGGCTGGAGAGAGAGGGCGACGCCGGCTGACAGGCCGGATCAGCGATTGCGTCCGCGTCGCCTCGGCTTCGGGGACGGCGTCGTCGCAGCGACGGGCGCCGCCAGGCTCGCCTCGATTTCCGGCTCGCTCCTCACCTTCCCGTCCGGCAGCGTGAGGTGCCAGCTCAGGAACACGCGCGGACGTGTGCCGGCCACCCGTATCGTGCCGGAGTTGTTCGTCTCGCCGGGAGCGAAGATGTTCTCGAACAGCCGGCAGACGACCGCGCGACTCGAGCTCGTGACCGTGTGTCCCTCCGCCGCGGACGTCAGCTGCTCGTACCGGTCGAAATCGCCGGGCTTCACGAACGACACGGTGCCGCCCTCGACGCGGACCTGGACCCAGCTGTTGTAGTGCGAGAGGTCGGTCGGCGTGGCGCCCGTGTTCGTCGTGCGGATGGTGAAATCCGTGTATCCCCGTCCCGCCTCGCCCGGGAGCGCCTCGACCACGAGCCGCGGCTCGACAGGCTTGCCCGTCAGGAGCGCCCGCACGGCCGCGTAGCCCACGAGGTAGCCGTCCTTCGGCACGCCGCCCACGAGGAACGTGCGACCGCGGAGGTTCGGAAAGGACCAGCGGCCCACGGCCGAGAGAAAGCGCAGACCTTCGCCCATCGTGGGGACCTGGAACCGCGCGTGGCCTCCCTCCGCGGCGAGGGTCGAACCCTTCGTTCCGGCGCGCGGCTTGAACGTGCAGACGGTGCCGGGCTCCGATGAGAACACCTGCCCGAAGTCGAAGTCGAGGGCGCGATCCTCGGAGAGCTGGTCGATCCGGCCGTCGGGCAGCATGCGTCCGGTGAAGGTGGTTCCGTCTCCCGTGCGGCCGTATCCGCCGAAGGCCACGAGCAGCCGGAACGGAAGGGGAAAATCGCGCGCGATCTCTTCGGGGAGCTCGCTCACGATCTGGCCGCCGAGCTCCGGCCGCCGTCCGAACGCCAGGACGAGCGCCTCGCTCGCGACGCCCGAGAGCGGCTTCCACCGCTCCGGCTTCGCGGTCGGCGGAAGCGTGATGGAAATCGGCACGGAGAGGGCTTCGCGGACGGCGGCGAGCGCCGCGGCTAGGTCTTTCGCGAGCTCCGGGGAGGGCCAGAGGTGGAAATGGACGCCCTCGACCCGGCCCCAGCCTTTCGCCTCGCCGAGAATCTTCGAGAGCGCGCGGGCCCACTCCGAGCCGGCCGCTGCCCCGCGGCCGGCGACGGCTGCGGCGGCGCCCTCCTCTCCGAGCACCGTGAGAACGAGCGGGCGCTTGAGCGGCGTGGGCGGCGGCGGAAGAGCCATGATCGCGCCGGATCTGGACATCGTCGCGGCCGGAACATAGAGGCGCACGACCCGCATCGACTCGAGCTCTGCGTCGACGTCGTCGGGC
Source organism: Thermoanaerobaculia bacterium (assembly GCA_023717585.1). Lineage (GTDB taxonomy): Bacteria > Acidobacteriota > Thermoanaerobaculia > UBA5066 > UBA5066 > Fen-183. The sequence goes on along the minus strand of JAMQPJ010000190.1, from coordinate 2,688 downwards.
ACGAACACGGGGGCTTCGGCGAGGAAGAGTGCGTCCCCGCGCGGGACCGCCGGCGTCGCTCCGGCGGGCCCCGCGGGCTCCGTTCTTCGGCACGAGACGGTCGCCGCCATCGCGGCCGTCGCGAGCAAGAGGAGGAAGAGAGGACGCAAGGCGGCGACGGACCGGCCGGTCGAACGGCCCGCGGCACACTCACCGCACCGGCTTGAGGCCGGGACAATCACGGCGAAGATGATAGCGCGGGCAACGTGATACCGACGACGAGACCGCCTCCGGCTCGCGCGTGCGCGAAAACGCTCCCCGCGTGCCTCTCGGCGGCGCGCCGCACCGCCGCGAGGCCCATCCCCGAGCCACGGGACTTCGTCGAGAAGGTCGGGTTGAAAAGCTGGCCTGCGGCCTCTTCCGTCACGCCCGGCCCGTCATCGGCGCACGCGAATCGGACCGCCGGCCCGCCCCCCGCGAGAGTCGCGTTTTCCGCCGAAAGGCGCACGCGGCCGGGGGACGCGCCGATCGCCTCCACCGAGTTGACGACGACGTTCGTCAGGGCGTCGCGCACGAGAAACGGATCTGCCGCGAAGGTCCGCAGATCGGGAGCGGTTTCGACCTCGATCACGACGGTCTCGTGCGCGCGGAAGTCGGCCGCGACCTCGTCGAGGAGCTCGGCGACCGCGTCCCGGTCGAACACGCGCCGTTCCACGGCGGCCGGGTCGCCGAATCGGCCGAGCCGCCCGATGCGGTGTGTGAGGATTCCGACCTGCCGGAGTATCCCCGACGAAACCTCGGAGAACGCCCCCGGGGGCAGCGTCTCGCGTCTCGCCTCGAAGCGCCCGAGACGCTCGGCGGCGAGTCGGATCGGCGTGAGCGGGTTCTTGATGTCGTGCGCGATCGACCGGGCCGCCTCGACCCACGCGGCGAGCCGGTCGACGCGCAGGAAATCCGTGAGGTCCTCGAGGAGGAGGATCACGCGCGCCCCGCGCTCCTCTCCCGGAAGCGTGACGATCGCGACCCGGAAGAAGCGCTCGCCCGAGGGGCCGGGAATGGCCGCGCGCGTCTCGTACGGCGAAGGCCGCAGGGCAGCCTCCGCGAGAGCCGCCCGGAGAGGCTCCCATTCGGCGCCGGACAGGCGCTCGGGAAGCGAGTTTCCGGGAAGCAGGAGGTCCGCCGCCGGGTTCGCGAGAAGGACGGTCCCGTCGTTGCGGCGGAAGAGCAGAACGGCCGCGGTGAGATTCCCGAGGAGGCCTACGGCGGAGGCACGTTCTTCCGCGAGAGACGCCGTCCTTTCCTCGATCCGTGCGGACATCTCGGTGAACGCGTCGACGAGGCGCGCGAGATCCACGTTCGTCGGCCGGACCAGCGGCGGCAGCGGCCGCCCCTCGCCCACGTTGGCGGTCGCCGAGATGAGCTCTTCGAGCGGCCCTCCCAGCGTGAGCGCCGCCCGGCCGCCGAGGCCCACGGCAGCGAGCGCGACCGCCACGGAGAGCAGGAGCAGCGCGTCGGCCGCCGACCGGACGGCCTCGTCTTCGGCGACGACCACCGCCAGCGCCTCGCGCCCGTCGGGCGAGACCGACTCGGCGGCCTCGACGACGCGCGGCGCACCGGACGCCACCGCGCCGCGCGACGAGAACGCCGACGGTCGGCCTTCCGCGAGCTCCTGCGCGACCTCGGAAGCGAGCATTTCGCGCGCCACTTCGGCGGCGACCGGCAGCGCCCGCGACGCGGCGACGAGCGTCCCGTCGCGATAGCGGAGAAGGTCCCACCCGATAACGGCGGCCGCGCGGTTCAGCGCCGCCTCCGCCGAGAGGGCTCCGCCGGCCTCGCCTTCGAGGAGCCGTCTGCCCTCCGCCACGACGTCACGCGAATGGCGCGCCGATTGACGCGCGGCGTGGCGCTCGAGGGCGACCCGGACGAAAACGACGCTCAGGGCGAGAGGAAGGGCGCCGAAGATCAGGACCAGCGCGACGAGCCGCGTGCGGAACGTGGCGAAGAACAGCCGAGGGAAGCGGAACGACCCCGGCCGGACCGGTGCGCCGGCGAAGAGGAGAGGAACGACGACGAGAAGCGCGGCCTCCCCGGCCGCGACGGCGGCGCCCGCCACCGCGAGAGGCGATTCGGCCGGCGCGGCAAAGCCGGCGAACCCGGAAGCGGCGGCCGAGACATGCACGCGCCGCAAGCCGTCCGCCGTCGGAACCGTCGCCAGGGCCTCGCGGGTCCGGCGGGCGCGCTCGAGGACGCCGGCCGGCAGCTCGACGCCCTCGCCGCGGGCTCCGGTCGTCCGCCCGGCGGCATCCCACTCGAGCCTCTCGACCGCGACACGATCCGGCACGTCGCGCGAAGCGACCGCCGAGAGCAGCGGATCCCGATCGGACTCGCGCGGCCAGGGCACGTGCTGGAATGTCGACGGGAAGCCGGCCGGATTCAGGGCCGGCAGGACGAAGTCGGGCACGCGGCGCCCCGGGCGGATGACGCCGAAGGACGAAACCGTGGCGCCTAGCGGGCTGCGGATCGTGAGCGTGTCGCCGAGCTCCGGGAAGGTCTCGTCGGCTCCCCGCGCCCAGAGAGCGCGGGCCAGGTCGTCGGGATTCGTACGCTCTCCCGCGGGCAGCCACGGCTCGAGCGACGGCGAGGCGATGCGGTGCTCCCATCGCCGCACGGCCTCGGCACGAACACCGGCCGCGTCGCCCCGCGCGAGCA
>JAMQPJ010000141.1 GCA_023717585.1 Thermoanaerobaculia bacterium | reverse complement strand
CTTCCAGCGCCGCGAGTTCGGCGACCGGATCCCGCGCGACGGAGAAGAACGCGTCGACATACGGGCGCGCGAACTTTGCACTCATCCGCTTGCGCCTCAAGCCTTCGCCGCGCCGCTCAGGCTGGCGATGCCTTCGCTGAGGAGCCGCTTTTCGTCGCCGGCGGTGACGTTCTTCTTCAGGAGCTCGCGGGCCAGCTCGACCGAAAGGTCTCCGGCGTAGGCGGTCAGCTCGGCGCGCGCGGCACGCACGCGGTTGTCCAGATCCGCCCGGGTGCGCGCGAGGATCTGGTCCGCGTCCGCCTGGCTCTTCACGAGGAGAGCGGCGTGTTCGGCCTCGGCGTCGTGCTTCACGGCGGACTTCAGGTTCGCGAGCTCCGTCTGGATGCTCTCGAGGCGGGCGGCGAGCTCCTTCGCGAGCGCCTCTGCGCGGCCCCTGTCTTCGTCGGCCTTCGCGAGCGCCGCGGCAACCGCGGTTTTCCGGCTCCCGAAAAACGCCACGGCCGGCTTTCGGAGGAGAAACCACAACAGGGCGATGAAGCAGCCGAGGTTGAGGACCTGCCAGGCGAGGCTCGGCACGCCGAGGAATCCGCGGGCCGCCTCGTGACCCTCTTCGGAGAACAGGACCGCAACGGCCGCGCGCGTCACGCGATTCTCCGGCCGAGGGCGAGGGAGGCGATCTCCGCCGCGGTCGTGCGTGCGGTTTTCGCGAGCTCGGAACGCGCCTCGCCGATCTCGCCGTCGAGCTTCGCCTGGGCCGCCGCCACCGCGGCCTGCGCCTTCGCCCGCGCGTCCTCGAGCATCGCCTGACGTTTCGCGTTCGCGTCGGCGCGCGCCGCATGTCGCGCGGCGAGCGCCTCGCGGCGCGCTTCCGTGAGGCGCCGGTCGATTCCGGCGAGCGTCTCCTTCTCCTGCTCGAGCGCCTCCGAGAGCGCGGCCGTGGCCCCCGCGACCGTCCGCTCGCGTTCCTCGAGAATCGAGCCCAGCGGTTTGAGCACGAAAACCCTCAGGACGACGTAGGTCGCCCAGAAGATCACCATGACGAGGAGCAGGGAGAGATCGGGTAACTGCATGCGCCCTCGGCGTTACCTGCGCTGCCCCGAAACCGGACGCCGAAACATCAGGACGACGCCATGGACTCCGGATTTGCGCAGGCCGCGGCGTTATCTCACAGCGGCGACGATGGGTCAAACGCGAGGGGCGTCACGCCGCTGCGCATCCTCCGCCGGCGTTCGCTAATCCATAATTAATCGTACGCTTTAAATTCCTTGAAGGTGCGGCCGCCGAATATCAGCAGGAAGAATCTCCGAATTCTCTCCGCGGGCCCGGCTACGGCGCGGGTGTGCGTTTCGCGGGCCCCTCGGAGCGCGGCGGACCGCTCTCGACCGGACCCTGGATCACCGCACCCTCTTCGACGACCAGGGTCGGAGTGTGAATGTCGGCGAAAACGCGCGCGCCTGCGTGCAGCTCGACGCGTTCCTTGGCGTGCACGCTTCCCTTGATCGTGCCCGAGACCGCGAGGCGGGCCACCCGAACGTCGCCTTCCACGACCCCGCCCTCCCCGATCACGAGCTCAGCCTCCGACGTGATCGTGCCCTTGAACTGGCCGTCGATCCTGAAGACGTCGTCGAACGAGAGCGTGCCTTCCAGCCGCGCGCCGCGGTCGAGGAACCCGTTCAACGAGCCTCCGCCCTTCTTCGCGCTCATGCCGTGCCTCCGGAAAGCCGCTCGAAAAGGCCGATCAGCTCCTCCTCCGAGAAGAACGAGATGCGGACCTCGCCTCCGCGCGTCTTCCGAACGATCACGACGCGCGTTCCGAGCGCGCGCGCGAGGCGTAGCTCCGCGTCGCGCGTGTCGGCGTCGACCGATCGGGCTTTCTTCTTCCTCGCGGTCCCTTTCTGCAGATCGAGCACGCGCGCTTCGGTGGCCCTGACGGAGAGTCCTCGACGCACGACTTCCCTCGCGAGGTGCTCCTGGTCCGCCGCCGACGGCAGCGCGAGAAGGGCCCGCGCGTGTCCGGCCGAGATAGCCCCCTCCTCGAGCGCGGCGCGCACCGCGGCCGGGAGCTTGAGCAGCCTCAGCGCGTTCGCGACCGTCGCGCGATCCTTGCCTACCCGCTCGGCGACGTCTTCCTGCGTCAGGCCGAAGTCGTCCTTCAGGTGCCTGTACGCCTCCGCTTCTTCGAGGGCCGTGAGGTCCTGACGCTGGACGTTCTCGACGAGCGCGAGGAGGAGGTGGTCGCGGTCCGTGACGCCCTCGCGCACGATCACCGGCACTTCGGATAGGCCTGCGAGCCGCGCGGCGCGCACGCGGCGCTCGCCGGCGACGACCCGGAAGCGTCCGCCCTCCTTCGTGACGAGCACGGGCTGGAGGATTCCCGTCCGCCGAATCGAATTCGAAAGCTCTTCGAGACCGGCATCGTCGAAACGGTGCCGCGGCTGACGCCTGTTCGCGTCGAGAAGATCGAGCGCGACCGTTTTCAGCCCCGGGCTCGCCGTCTCGGCCCGCGCCGAAGGAATGAGCGCCGAGAGACCCTTACCTAGAGCCGTTTTTCGGGTGGCCGCCATCGGGACGATCCTAGCAGCCGGAAGAGGGCCCTAGAGCGGGCGCCTCAGGAGTCCCGCCTGAGAAGCTCCCGCGCGATGCCGAGATACGCCTCGGCCCCCTTCGACTTCACGTCGTAAAGGAGGATGGGCTTGCCGAAGGAAGGCGCCTCCGCGAGCCGCACGCTTCGCGGCACGACGTTCTGGAAAACCAGCGCCCCGAAGTGCTTCCGGATTTCCTCGAGAACCTGCCGCGAGAGGTTCGTCCTCTCGTCCCACATGGTGGCGACGACACCTGCCAGCGCGAGACGCGGGTTCAGGCGTTCCTTCACGCGCTCGATCGTGGAGAGCAGCTCGGTGACCCCCTCGAGCGCGAAGTACTCGCACTGGATCGGGACGAGGACGCCGTCCGCGGCGACGAGCGCGTTCACGGTGAGAAGAGAGAGCGCGGGCGGGCAGTCGACGAGGATGTACTCGAAACGGTCGCGCAGCGGTTCGATCTTCCAGGAGAGCCGGTGCTCGCGGTTCTCCTGGTTCACGAGCTCCACCTCGGCGCCGACGAGCTCACGGTTGGACGGCACGAGCGTCAGCTGCGGAAGGTCGGTGCCGCGGGCGACTTCGTCAAACGCCGCCTCGCCGCCGATCCAGTCGTAGGCGGTGCTCGCGAGGGAGGTCTTGTCGACCCCGAGACCGGACGTCGCGTTCCCCTGCGGATCGAAATCGACGAGCAGGACCGGACGCTCGAAGACCGCGAGCGCGGCCGCGAGGCTGATCGCCGTCGTCGTCTTGCCGACCCCTCCTTTCTGGTTCGCAACGGCTAGAACGCGGGCTCTCCTGCGGGAATGTTTCACGTGAAACACTCGAGAGAGAGGATGCCGCGTTCGTCTGCTCCGGGAGCGAGATGGAACGCGTGTTTCTTCGCCCGGCTCGCCTTTGCCGCCTCGCCCGTGAGCGGCCGCGTCGTCCAGAGAAGGGCCCGCGCGCCGGGGGCGAGGAGGGGCCGGGCGGCGCGAACGAGCTTCCCCGCCGAGGCCACGGCGCGGGTCGTCAGCACTTCGTACCGCGTGGTTCGCATGGGAAATGAACCGGGGAATCTAGCGTTCACGACCAGGGCGGTCAACGCGAGCCGGCCGAGCGCCTCGTCGAGATACGCCGCCTTCTTGCGGGACGATTCGACGAGCGTGCCGGTGAGATCGGGCCGCACGATGAGAAGCGGAATCGCGGGAAAGCCTCCGCCGGAGCCGAGATCGAGCAGGCGAATCGCGCACTCCCGGGGCCCCGGTAGCAGCGCGAGGCCGAGCAGGGCGTCGAAAAGATGCGTCTCCACGAGGACTTCCGGATCCGCGGAACGCGCGGAAACGAGGTTCATGTCGGCGTTCTTCTCGAGCAGGATCGAGAGGAATCCGGCCAGGCGGGCCGAGGCCGCCTCCACGCGGGCACGCTCCGCGCCGGGGAGTCTCGCGGCGAGGGCGCGGACGCTGTCGTCGAGCCTGGCGCCGCTCCTGCCGCTCCTGTCCCTCACGCCGCAGCCTCGGGTCTGGCGGCAAGGAGCCTCGCAAGCAGAAGCGTCACGGCGGCGGGCGTCACACCCTGGAGGCGCGACGCCTGGCCGAGCGTGCGCGGGCGATGCCGTTCGAGCTTCTCAACCGCCTCCCGGGACAGGCCGGGAAGTCCCGCGAACACGAACCCCTCGGGGAACGCCCGTTCGCTGGAGCGCGCAACACGGGCCACCGCGTCGCGCTCTCGCGCAAGGAAGCCCTCGTAACGGAGGTCCGCGACGAGCCGGTCCCGCTCCTCCGGCCGGAGCTCCTCGAGGTCCCTTGCCGCGCCGGCGTCGAGCATCTCGGCGCAGAGCTCCCCGATCGAGTCGAGGTCCGTGCCGGGCCGGCGCAGGAGGCCCCCGAGCGACGTCTCTTCCGTGAGGCTGACTCCGCGCCCGGCGAGCCGCTCCTTCGTCGCGCGGTCCGGCCGGACGCGTGCGGCGTCCAGCGCTCGGCTCACGCGCGCCACCCTCGCCTCCGCCTCGAGCACCGGATCGGCCTCGCGTTCTGTCACGAGGCCGAACGCGAGCGCGATCCCCGTCAGGCGGGCGTAGGCGGTGTCGGCCCCGAGGAGGAGTCGGTGCTCGGCGCGGGAAGTGAGGAGGCGATAGGGCTCGTCGAGGCCGAGTGTCACGAGATCGTCGAGCATGACGCCGATGTACGCCTCGTGCCGGCCGAGGCGAAGCGGAGCATCGCCCGTCACGGCCCGCGACGCGTTCGTGCCCGCGACGAGGCCCTGCCCTGCCGCCTCCTCGTATCCGGACGTGCCGTTGATCTGCCCCGCGAGAAACAGCCCTGGAAGAGCGCGCGTCTCGAGCGACACGTCGAGCTGCTCGGGAAAGACGATGTCGTACTCGACGGCGTACGCGGGCCTCAGGATCTCGGCCCTCTCGAGGCCGGAGATCATCCTCACGATCGACTCCTGGATCCTCTCCGGGAGCGACATTGACAGGCCGTTGAGGTAGAGCCAGTCGGTCGACAGGCCCTCGGGCTCGACGAAAATCTGATGCCTCGGCTTGTCGGCGAAGCGGACGACCTTGTCCTCTATCGACGGGCAGTAGCGCGGCCCGCGGCCCACGATCCGGCCGGAGTAGAGCGGCGAGAGCGGCAGGCTTTCGCGGATCAGGTCGTGCACCGCCTCGTTCGTGTGCGTGAGCCAGCAGTCAACCTGTCGTTGACGCGGGAACGCTTCGTCGCGCGACCGAAACGAGAACGCGACGGGCCGCTCGTCCCCCGGCGCTCGCGCCATTTTCGCGAGGTCGACCGTGCCGGCGCGGACACGCGGCGGCGTTCCCGTCTTCATCCGACCGAGGCGGAGGCCGAGGCTGGACAGCGCGTCCGACAGCGCGCGCGCCGGCGGCTCGTTCCAGCGCCCGGCCTCCCGCCGCGTGTCCCCCACGTGCACGAGGCCCCGGAGGAATGTCCCCGTCGTCACGACCGCGGCGCCGCAGGAAAGCGTCGAACCGTCCTCGAGCGTCAGGCCGGCGAGTCGCCCGTCCTTCACGAAAAACCCCGCGGCGGTTCCCTCCCCGAGCGTGACGTTCGGCGACGCGCGAAGCACGCGCAGTATCTCTGCTGCGTAAAGTACTTTGTCTGATTGACACCTCGGGCCGCGCACGGCGGTTCCGCGAGATCCGTTGAGCACCTTGAACTGGATCGCCGTCCGATCCGCCACGAGCCCCATCGCGCCCCCCAGGGCGTCGATCTCGCGCACGACTTGTCCCTTCGCGAGGCCGCCTACCGCGGGGTTGCAGCTCATGCGCCCGACCGTCGACAGCTCGCGCGTCAGGAGAAGCGTCTTTCGGCCGAGCCGCCCCGCCGCGAGCGCGGCCTCCGCGCCGGCGTGCCCCCCTCCGACGACGACGACGTCCCACCGCGTCTGCATCGCCGCCACTCTACTTGCCCACGCAGAACGCCGCGAAGATGCGGTCCAGAAGCTCCTCGGTCGCCGTTTCGCCCGTGATCGCCCCGAGCGCGGCGAGCGCCTCGCGGACGCGCGCCGCGACGAGCTCGGGTTCGCCTGGAACGCGCCGCGCGAGCTCCGCCGCCTCACGGAGCAGCGCCCCCGCGGACGCGAGCGCTTCGCGATGCCGCTCGAGGACGAGCAGCTCTCCGTCCGCCTCGACGAGCCCGAGGCGCACCGCGATAGCGGCGCGCAGCTCTTCGAGGCCGGCACCGGTGAGGGCGGAGACGGAGAGGTCGATTGAGGGAAGAGAAGAAAGAGAAGAAGAGAGATTTTCTTTGAAAGGGAATGCGGGCGGGGCCAAGGCGGCAACCGTGGACGGCGCGGCGTGGGCGACGCCGCCCTGGTGCGTCCCGGGCGTCGCCGCCGCTCTCTCGTCGGCAAGATCCAGCTTGGTGCCGACGACGAGCGTCTCCCCTCTTTCCTTTCTAAGAAGATTCTCGTCCTCTTCGGACATGCCTCTCGCGGAATCGATCGCATAGAGCACGAGGTCCGCGCCCTCGCCCGCACGCTCGGCCACCGCGACGCCGATCTTCTCGACTTCGTCCTGCGTCGCCCGGAGGCCCGCCGTGTCGAGCAGCGTCACCGTCTCCCCGCCGATCTCGCAGCTTTCCGCGATGGCGTCGCGTGTCGTCCCCGGCACGGCCGTCACGATGGCCCGGTCGCGCCCGACGAGAGCGTTGAAAAGCGTCGATTTCCCCGCGTTCGGCCGGCCGAGAATCGCAACCGCCTTGCGGCGGTCGCGCGCGCCCCCACGCGCCGCCGTGGCGGCGAGGTTCTCCGCTTCACGCGCGGCCGCTGCGAGCGCCGTGCCCGCAGCGAGGAGGTCCGCGGCCGGCACCTC
>JAMQPJ010000132.1 GCA_023717585.1 Thermoanaerobaculia bacterium | reverse complement strand
GAAACGTCCCGAATCCCTTGATCTGGATGAAGGAGCGGGACGGAAGCGTCGAGAACGCGCACGACAGGACCGAGAGCAGCACGAACGCGCCGATTGGGGCGTGGAGGGGCGTCGTGCGCCGGAACGGCCCAAGGAACTCCTCTCCGCGCGCGCGGGCCGACAGGCGCCACACGAGCGTACAGAACAGGGCAATCCCGAGGCAGATGTTCGCGACCCCGACGCCGGGGACAAACCCCACGCCGAGGATGAAGAACACGAAAGCCGCGCGCTCCCAGCCCCTTCGGCGCGTGATCGGTTCGGGAAGGAGCCTCAGCGGAAGATCAGGCCATCCGGGCGTCCGCCGGAAGAGCCTCCTCGACGAGCATCACGGGAATGTCGGAGACGATCGGGTAGACGCGCCCGCATGCCGCGCAGGAGAGCCCCTCGGTCACGACGGGCTCTTCGTCCTTGAGGCTTTCGCGGTACTTTTCGACGACGGCTTTCGCGACGTCGGCCTTTAGCGCGCAGAGAGTCACCGGCGGTCGCGCGTCGCAGGCGGGGCACGCGAGGATATCGAGCAGCTCCTTGTCGACGGCCATGCGGCGATCCTAGCCAATATCGAGCGACCGGTCCAGTTCGCGAGACAGGCTACGTTCGTGAGCGCAGAGCCGCACGCGAAGGACGACCGGCCTCACGGCACGACGGTAATCGCTTCGCTCCTGTTGTTGTTGCCCTCGTTGCTCTCATCCACGGCAGGGGGAACGTCGGCCGTGACAATCAGGTGGTAGGTTCCTGGAGGTGGCGTCGTGGGATAGCGCAGACAGCCCTCGCGCGTCGCCCCCGCCGCCAGACCGAGTTCGGGTGCCGTCGGGTTGGAGCCGATGCCAAGCCCACCACCCGCCACCGTGAAGGGCCCGCTCGGGGCCAACCCGATGTTTGCGACGACGAAGCAGACCTGATACTTCTGACCGAACTTGACCTGGTTGGACTTGGCAGCGGGACTGCCACCGGGCAGGACCCACCAGTCCCTGATCACCAGATCCGGTTTATGCACGATCTCCGCAGGTCGCGGGTCGACGAGAGGGCCGGCCACGGCAATGCCGCATCCCCGTTTCCTGCATCTGCCGGTCGCGGCGATGAGATCCCAGCCCGCCTCGCATTCGCGCATCGCATGCGAGCGGTATCCGGCCCCGGAACTGGATTCGCAGACCCCGTAGGGCTTGCCGTGATACGTCTCGGCCCTGCTGAACGTCTCGCCAGGCCCACAGAGGGGCCTGTCGCAGCACTCGCCTCTGGCACACATCCCCGTGGCGACATTGAGGGTCCATCCCGCTTCGCAGACAGCCCGGTGGTGGGACATTGTGAAAGTTGGAAAGCCGGACGACGAGTGACAGTGTTCGTCCCGGTAGGTTTCCCCGGCGGCACACGCTCGCTTCTCGCACTCCGCTGCCGCGGCGGTGCCGGTCCAGCAATAGGCGACTGCCACCACAAGAGCAGCAACCGCCGTCCCGATGCGAAGCCTGACGCTCCCATTGAGTTGATTCCCCGTCGCTGTCTGCCGATTCATGCCTGAATCCCCCTTTCCCGGGTTACCCGAGTCGGACCGCCTCAGTTCGCCGAAAAGCTCTACGCGCACGCGCAACGGAATTCGCAGGCCGAATCGTATCCGGTCCGCGCCCTAGCCGGCCAGCTTCTCCTGGATCGGCGTGATCGCGCGGGCCTTCCCGGTCGCCTCGTCCACGTCCACGATCGCGCCGCACATGCGGACGTCCCGGGTCGCCGTCTCCATCGAGCGCGGGGTCTGGTAGAGGAACTTCTCCAGGATTGCCTTGGGGTCGAAACCGATGATTCCTTCGTAGGCGCCGGTCATGCCCGCGTCGCCCTGATAGGCCGTGCCCTTCGGCAGGATGCGCGCGTCCGCCGTCGGGACGTGCGTGTGCGTGCCGATGACGAGCGATGCCCGGCCGTCGAACCACCATCCGACGGCCTGCTTCTCGGAGGTCGCCTCGGCGTGGATGTCGACGATGACGACCTTGAGGTCCGGCCGCTTCGCCTTCATCTCGGCGAGCGTCTGATCGCCCACCCGGAACGGCGAGTCCGTGTTCGCCATGAAGACCTGCCCCTGAAGGTTCAGGACGCCCACGGGAATCCCGGACGGCGTGTCCTGGATCGCCCATCCACGGCCGGGGTTGCCGGGGGGATAGTTCGCGGGGCGGAGGAGGTTCTCGAGATCCGAGAGGAGCGGCACGAACTCCTTCTTGTCCCAGATGTGGTTGCCGGAGGTGAAGACGTCGATCGGGAGCTTCGAGAGGTCCGCGAACAGCTCGGCCGTCACGCCGAAACCTCCGGCCGCGTTCTCGATGTTCACGACCGTGAAGTCGATGTGCTCCCGCCCGATGACCTTCTCTAGAAGAGAAAGCGCCTTGCGGCCGGGCTTGCCGACGACATCACCGATGAAGAGGATTCTCACTTCGCGAAATCCACCGCTCTCGTCTCCCGGATGACCGTGATTTTTATCTGCCCGGGGTACTGCAGCTCGGCCTCGATGCGCTTGGCGAGGTCTTTCGACATCCAGAGACACTCGTCGTCCGTGACCTTCTTCGCGTCCACGATGACGCGGAGCTCGCGGCCCGCCTGGATCGCGAACGTCCGCTCGACGCCCTTCATGCCGTCCGTCATCTTCTCGAGCTTCTCGAGGCGTTTGACGTAGGTCTCGAGGATCTCGCGGCGCGCGCCCGGGCGGGCGGCCGAGATCGCGTCGGCGGCGTTCACGAGGACCGCCTCGATGGTCCGCGGCTCGTAGTCGCCGTGGTGGCATTCCATGCCGTGGATCACGGACTCCGTCTCGCCGTACTTCTTCAGGATCTGCCGCCCGAGCTCGAGGTGCGTGCCCTCCTGCTCACGGTCGATCGCCTTGCCGATGTCGTGGAGAAGTCCCGCCCGCTTCGCGACGGCAACGTCCGCGCCGAGCTCGCTCGCGAGGTGGCTCGCCGCCCAGCCGACCTCCTTGCTGTGCTGCAGGACGCTCTGGCCGTAGCTCGTGCGGTACTTGAGCCTCCCGAGCAGCTTGACGACCTCGGGGTGCAGGTCCGCGATGCCGAACTCGAACGCGGCCGCCTCACCTGTCGTCTTGATGTCCTGCCACAGCTCCTCGCGGACCTTCTCGACGACCTCTTCGATGCGGGCCGGATGGATGCGCCCGTCCTGAATGAGGCGCTCGAGGGCGCGGCGCGCGACCTCGCGGCGGATCGGGTCGAACGAGGAAAGAAGGATGGCCTCGGGCGTGTCGTCGATGATGATGTCGACGCCTGTCGCGGCCTCGACGGCGCGGATGTTCCGGCCCTCGCGGCCGATGATCCGCCCCTTCATGTCGTCCGAGGGCAGGTCGAGAACCGAGACGGTCGTCTCGACCACGTGCTCGGACGCCATGCGCTGGATCGTCATCGAGAGGAGGCGCTTCGCCTTCCAGTTCGCGCTCTCGACGGCATCCTCCTCGATGCGGCGGACGAGACCCGTCGCCTCGAGCCGCGCCTCGTTCTCGAGCTCGCGGATGAGATCCCTCTTGGCCTGCTCGGCCGTGAGTCCCGCGATCTTCTCGAGCTTCTCGCGCTGCTCCTGGATGATGGCTTCGGCCTTCTTCTGCGCCTCGGCCTCGATCTCCTCGATGTGCTTCTCGCGCCGGGTCAGGTTCTGGGCGCGGTTTTCGGAATCCAGCTCGCGCTTTTCGGCGTTGACGATCTTCCTGTCGAGGGATTCTTCCTTTTGCAGGAGCCGCTTCTCCTGGTCCAGGAGCTCGGCCCGCCTTTTCGCGGCCTCCTGCTCGGCGGCCTCACGAGCCTTGAGCGCCCGCTCTTTCGCGTCGAGCTCGGTCTTCTGTGCGGAGGCTTCGGCGCGGCGGACGGCGGCTTCCGCGGCGAGCTTCGCTTCCTCGAGCTTCTTGCGGGCCTCGATCTCGGCTTCGGCCTTCGCGAGGGAGGCCGAGCCGCGGGTTTTCAGGGCCCAGAGGAGCACACCCACGGCGACGACCGCGAGGGCGGCCTCGATGGCGATGATTAGGGTGGAGTTCACGGGTCGGTCCCCCTCGATCGGTCTTTTTTCGAGGGTGATCCGGGTCGAACGCTAGACGGGCTCCCGAATGCGTCTCTCGTCGCGGGCGCAAGAAAGGCGCCCCGCCTCGGCCGTGTGGGAAAGGTCGATTGAACCCGTCAAAAGACAGGGGGAATCTCCGGGGCAGACCATTAGTTCCCCCGAAGGGGCGTCACAGGACGGCCCGTGTGCGGCGATTCCACGATAGATATATCGGTTCAAGGACACATCCCATTCACGCACCGCGCAGGGTGCCAATCGATTCGCTGCCGGCCCTCGCCGGAATGACCCGAGGAGACGTTTTCAGGAGCTCGTCGAGTTTTTCGACGAGGCGTGTCGCGCGCTTCGCGGCATGCCCCGGATCACCCTCGGAGCCTGACTTGGAACGGTACTGGTGGAACTCGTCGGAGATGTTGAGCGCCGTGAGGATGGCGATCTTCGTGGCGTCCACCGTCGGCGCGTGCTCGGAGACCTCGCGCATCTTCTGGTCCACGAAGCTCGCGAGCTCCTTGATGTACGCAGGCTCTCCCGCGGCCCGGACGGAGTACGTCTGGCCGAAGATTTCCACCTGCGTGACGGACGGTTTGGGCGCCATTTTTCTCGCGCGGCGACCGGTTCGCGCCGCGCCCCGAGAATAACACGCGAGGTCAGACCGGACGGCCGGCCTGATTCGTCTCTTCGAGCGTCTTCAGGAGTCGCTCGATGCGCGCCCGGACGGCGGCCCGATCGGCCTCGTGCTTCGCGAGAGCGGCGGCCGCGCCGCCGATGTTTTTCTCGGCCGCTTCGCGCGCGGAAGCGAGTTCCGCCTTGAGGCGAGTGTTCTCCCCGCCGAGCGCCTTCATGACCTCCACGAGGGACTCCAGCCGCGACTCGATGGTGTCGAGGACCTCGTCGAGAGAGGCCTCCGACGCCGCCTTGCCTTCGCTGCGGCCTTTGGTCTCTTTCACATGATCCTCCTCAAGCCTCTTCCTTCATGCCGTCCACCTTCGCCCCGGCCAGCGCTCGGAGGCGCCGGTTTGCGGCGTCGCGCCACGCGTTCACGTCTTCGCGAGACAGAGAGCGAAGCGGTGACCCGAATCGCAGAGTGAGTGTCGTCTTGACGAAACCCTCCGGGACGCCGGGCCCCCGGTACCGGTCCTTCGCCTCGACGCTCACGAGCTCCGGCGGCGCGGCCGAGCGCACGGCCGACTCGAGCGTCTTCCACGACATCGTGACTTCATGAGCCACGGTGATGTCCACCTCGCTCCCGGGGAAACGGGGCGGGGGCTCTATGGACGTGACGGGCGGAGGCACGAGGGCTCCGAGCGAATCGAGATCGAGGTCCGCGACGACGGGATCCGTGAGGTCCCAGGCCGCGGCGAGAGAGGGCTCCAGGACTCCGACCCAGCCGCACTCACGCCCCGCGCACAGGATGCTGGCCGCTCGCCCGGGGGCGAGGAACGTGAAAGACGAAGAGGAAGAGGAAGAGGAAGAGGAAGAGAGGTTTTCTTTGAAAGTAATAGGGAAAGAGGCATTCCCCAAGCCCAGGCCCCTCATGAGAGCTGCCGCGATTCCCGCCCCATCGAAGAAATCTTCTCTTTCTTCGGTCTCCACGGACCAGTGCTTGCGCCTCGCGCCCGCAAGGAGGATCCCGACCCGCTGTCTCTCCAGGACTCTTCCCTCCCCGGTCTTCTCTTCAGCAGAAATCTTCTCTTGATTCCAGCCGAAGCTCCTCCCGACCTCGAACAGCGCGAGGTCCTTCTGGCCGCGCCGCACGTTGTGCCGCGCGCTCTGGAGGAGCCCGATCACCGGCGTCGCGCGCATCGTCGTGAACGGCTCTCCGAGCGCGTTCTCGATGACGACCGGCGAACCCGGAGCGGCGGACTCGAACGGGGAATTCTCCGAGGCAGCCACGAACGTGTAGGTCTGGCACTCGATCAGCCCGAACCCGGCGAGGAGATCGCGCGCGCGGTCCGCGACGAGAGCCAACGGCCGGGGCCGCGCCGGCGCGTACGGACGCGGCAGCGTCTCGGGCAGCCGGTCGTACCCCTCGCAGCGGATCACTTCCTCGATGAGGTCTTCCTCGCAGGTGACGTCGACCCGCCACGACGGCACCGTGACGCGGATCGCGTCGCCCTCGCGGACCGGAGAGAAGCCGAGCGCGGCGAGGATTTCGAGCGCGCGCGCCGCCGGAATGTCCATGCCGAGGAACGCCGTGAGCCGGGAAAGGCGAAGCGTCCCTGCGCGCGCCGCGGGCTCGTGCGCGCGGGCGTCGATCGTCCCCCGGCAAAGCGTGCCCCCGCAGTCCGCGAGGATGGGGCGCGCGGCCCGGTTGAGCCCGTCTCGCGTCATCTCGGGATCCGTTCCCCGCTCGAAGCGATGAGAGGCGTCGGTGTGCATCCCGAGAGAACGCGCCGTCCGCCGCACGGCGCGGGGCTCGAAATTCGCCCCTTCGAGAAGCACGCGCGTCGTCCTGTCCGAGATCGCCGTCGCGAGACCCCCCATGACCCCGGCCAGCGCGACGGGCTTCTCGGCATCGGCGATCACGAGGTGCTGCGGCGTCAGAGAGCGCGCGACTCCGTCCAGCGTCACGAGCGTTTCCCCCGCCCTGGCCCGCCGCACGACGATCGTCGGGAGGCCGTCGCTCCCCTTCGCAAGCGTGTCGAGGTCGAACGCGTGGAGCGGCTGACCGATGTCCCAGAGCACGTGGTTCGTGGCGTCGACGGGCGCCGAGATCGCTGCCTGGTCGATGGCGGCGAGACGCGCGGCCACGGCGCCCGAAGCGGGTCTCACCCGGATTCCCTCGATCACCCGCGCGGAATAGCGCGGGCAGAGCGCGGGCTCTTCGACGAAGACACGGGCCCGCGCGTCGGCGGGCGTCGCCCCTTCGGGCAGAGGCGCGGTCGCCGGCTCCGCGAACGCGCGGCCCAGCGCGACGGCCGCCTCGCGCGCGAGGCCGCGGTGGTTCATGCCGTCCGGGCGGTTCGCCGTGATTTCGACGTCGTAGACGGTCCCTGCGCCTTCGCCTTCGATTCCCTCGACGATGAAGCCGACCGCCGTCAACCGGTCCCCGAGCGCCTTCGGATCCGGCGCGGGCCCGGGCAGGTAGGAGGCGAGCCAGGAATACGCGAACTTCATGCGCCCGCCCTCAGCTCCACACGCGGTCGAGGAACCGCACGTCGTTCTCGAAGAAGAGACGCAGGTCCGGGACCCCGTAGACGAGAAACGCGATACGGTCGATCCCCATCCCGAAGGCGAAGCCCGAATACTTCTCGGGGTCGATCCCGCAGGTTCGGAGCACGTTCGGGTGGACCATCCCGGCGCCCATGATCTCGATCCAGCCGGTGCCCGAGCAGGGGCGGCACGTCGCGCCGTTCGCGGTGCCGGCGCCCGAGCAGAACACGCACGACACGGCCACGTCCACGCCCGGCTCGACGAACGGGAAGAACGTCGGTCCGAACCGGATCCTGGTCTCGGGCGTGAAGAGCAGGCGCGAGAAGGCCGCGAGCGTTCCCTTCAGGTCGGCGAACGTGACGCCCTCGTCCACGGTCAGGCCTTCCATCTGGTGGAAGACCGGCGAGTGGCGCGGGTCGATGTCGTCCTTCCGGTAGACGCGGCCGGGAATCACGATGCGGATCGGAGGCTTCTGGGCGAGCATCGTCCGGATCTGGACCGGCGACGTGTGCGTGCGCAGGAGAAGGCGCTCCTTGCCCTCTCCCCCTCCCTTCACGAAGAACGTGTCCACGGCGTCGCGCGCGGGATGGTCGGGCGGAAAGTTGAGAGCCCCGAAGTTCAGCCAGTCCGTCTCGACCTCCGGCCCGTCGGCGACTTCGTAGCCGAGCGACGCGAAGGCGCTTTCGATGCGGCGCCTCACGACCGTGAGGGGATGCAGCCGGCCGACGCGCGGCACTCTCGGGGGGAGCGTCACGTCCACGGCCCGCGCCTTCTGCCTCTGCTCGCGTTCGAAGCGAACCGAGGATTCTTCGAGTGTGGAGAGAGCCGCCTCGACGTCCTTCTTGAGCCTGTTGATGGCAGCGCCTGCCGCAGCCTTGTCTTCCTTCGAAACGGTCCGAAGGCCGGCGAGAAGCTCGGTCACGACGCCCTGCTTCTGGCCGAGCCAGCGCACGTGCAGCGCGCGCACGTCCGCCGGGAGGAGGCCCGCCTTTGACGACGCCCTCTCCTCGGCGGTCCTCAACTCCTCGAAGAAAACCCTTCGCTTCTCTTCGACGGTCGCGAGCAGGTCAGCCACCGCTCTTGCGAGCGCTCATGCGTTCGCGACCGCGTTCGCGCCCGCGGGCAGTCCAAGGGCCGACTTGGCGGAGGCGACGATGTTCGCGAAGCCCTTCGGATCCTCGACGGCGATCTCCGCCAGAACCTTGCGGTTCACGTCGGATCCGGCCTTCTTCAGGCCCGCCATGAGCTTGCTGTAGCTGAGATCGTGCATGCGCGCGGCCGCGTTGATGCGAATGATCCACAGCCCGCGGAATTCACGCTTCTTCTGCTTGCGGTCGCGCGTCGCATAGGCAAGCGAACGCTCGACCTGCAGTTCGGCGATGCGGAAGCAGTTGTGCTTGGTGCCGTAATAGCCCTTCGCGAGCTCCAGGACTCTGACGCGGCGGTTCTTCCTCTTGGGTCCACGCTTGACGCGAGGCATGGCGTTACTCCTTGTCTACTCTTTGACTCGTCTCGGTCTCGACTCTCGGGTCAGGCGTACGGAAGCATCGAGCGAACGTTCTTCGTGTCGGCCTTCGACACGAGTCCGGCCTTCTTGAGGCCCCGGAGCCGGCTCGAGTTCTTCTTCGTGAGGATGTGGCGCTTCATCGCGTGGCTGCGCTTGAACTTGCCGGTCGCGGTCTTCTTGAACCGCTTCGCCGCGCCGCGATGCGTCTTTCTCTTCGTGGTGGCCATGATGGAGGTCTCCTTAACTTCCTTCCCTCGTGGGGGCAAGAATCAGTGCTTCTTGATCGGGCCGAGAATCTGGTGCATCCGGTTTCCCATCATCTCGGTGCCGGACTCGGCATGGGCCCGTCCCTCGAGGTCCTTGATGAGCCGGTCCAGGACCTTCCGCCCGTTGTCGAGGCGCGACATCTCCCGGCCGCGGAACTGGACGGTGGCTTTCACCTTGTCGCCATCCTGCAGGAACCGGAGGATGTTCTTCAGCTTGAAGTCGTAGTCGTGCTCGTCGATGTTCGGCCGGAACTTGATTTCCTTGACCTGGGTGATCTTCTGCTTCTTCTTCGACTCGTGCTCTTTCTTCTTCTTCTCGAACGTGAACTTGCCGAAGTCCATGATCTTGCAGACGGGGGGGTCCGCCTGCTCGGCGATTACGACGACGTCGAGCCCTTCCTCGCGCGCCTTCGCGATGGCCGCGGGAGGATCCACGACTCCCAGCTGCGCGCCGTCCGAGCCGATGAGCCGGACCTGCTGGAAGCGGAGGATGAACTCGTTGATCGGAGAGTTCTTCGTCGGGGGAACGCGGGGGCCTCCTCTGAAAAATGCCAGGGTGTTTTCCTCCTTAGGTCTCGGTGCGTTGTGAGATCGATGCGTTTTCGGTCATCAAGATCAATTTGCTGAAGAGGAAGAGGGAGAAGAAGATTTCTTGGAAGGGGAAGAGGGGGACGGCGCATCGGCCGGGGCGTGCCACGCGAGGGAGCGACTCGCCACCGCGCTCTTCATCATTCGAAGCAAATCCTCGATATTCTGATCCTTGAACTCGCCGCCGTGGCGGACGCGGAGGGAAACGGTGCCGGCCGCGGCTTCCTTTTCGCCGACGATCAGAAGCGCGGGGACCTTCTCGAGCTCCCCGTTCCGGATTTTCGCCCCCAGCTTTTCATTCCTCCTGTCGCTCGTCGCGCGCAGTCCCGCCTCTCTTACCCTTCTAAGAATCTCTTCCGAATATTCATTGAGTTTTTCCGAAACGGGAACGACGCGAACCTGCTCCGGCGCGAGCCAGAACGGGAAGTCGCCGCCCGTGTGCTCGATGAGGATGCCGAGGAAGCGCTCGAGCGACCCGAGTATCGCGCGGTGCAGGAGGACCGGACGCTGCCTGGTCCCGTCCTCGGCCGTGTAGTGCAGGTCGAAAAGCCCGGGCAGGTTGAAGTCGCACTGGAACGTGCCGAGCTGCCATGGCCTCCCGATCGCGTCGTTTACGCGGAAGTCGATCTTCGGACCGTAGAACGCCCCGTCGCCGGGTGAGACCACGTAGGGGCGGCCGGTCGCTTTGAGCGCCGCCTCGAGGACCCTCTCGGCACGATCCCACACGGCGTCGGCCCCGACGCGCTTTTCGGGCCTCAGACCGAGCGAGATCGCGACGTCCCGGAAGGCGAACGCCCCGTAGACCTCGTCCAGGAAGGTGAGGAAAGCCGCCACCTCGCGGTCGATGCTCTCCGGCGCCGCGAAGATGTGAGCGTCGTCCTGCGAGAAGGAACGGACGCGCGTGAGGCCCTGCGTGACGCCCGACTTCTCGTATCGGTGGAGTCGCGCGAAATCGGCGTACCTGACGGGC
>JAMQPJ010000109.1 GCA_023717585.1 Thermoanaerobaculia bacterium | reverse complement strand
GATTCGCGAGCGTCGGCGTGATGAGCCAGTTGCTGATGTTTCCCCCGAACGTGGCCCCGTTGAGGTTCGCCGCGACGTAGCTGCCGGAGGCTCCACCCTGCGCGGAGAAGGCGGCCGCATTCCCCTGGAACCAGCCCGTCGTGCCGGCGGGATTGCTGTTGTTCGTCAGGACCCAGCCGGCCGCGCCGAGGCCGGCGACCGAGTCGAAGTTCTCGGTGAGAGGCTGGGCGCTGGCGATATTCGATCCCGCGAAATCAGAACCCACAAGAACGACGGCCGCCGCCGCGGCGATCAGGAGGCGCGAGACGAGCTTTTGCATCTTCCGCCTCCTTCCTAGTTCCAGCCGATGTCTTTGAGGAGCGGGAAGGTCAGGTCGTTCGGTGGCGCGACGTCGTGGGTGAGGTCGCCGTTGATCGCGGGCTCCATGAGCTGGTTGGGGAAGGCGATCGTGTCCCAGTGCGAGACGGAGGACCCCCCCTGGAAGGGATTGGGCGTGTACATCAGGGCCCGGCCGAGGGCGTCGCCGCCGGAGCGGATCGCGAGGTTCAGCCCGAGGTTCGCGGACATTCCGGAATGCAGCCGGGATCGGGTGGCGAGCGCCCCCTTGAGCGCGTTTCCGTCCGGTAGGGCGATCCTCACGGAGGGAATCGTGATCGTCGGATCGGTACCGCTCAGTCCGGACGGCGGGGAGCTGGTCACGTTGTCGGCGACGAGGACGCCCAGCGCACCGGCGTCCTGCGCGGCCTTGACCTTGACCGTGAAAGCGCAGATCCCGCGGTCGAGGAGCGCGATCTTCCCGCTCACGGCGGCCGCATTCAGGGCCGAGAGCGCCGAGCAGGCGAGCCCAAGGTTCGGTGCCGTGTCGACGATCGGCATGACCTCGCCGGTCAGGCCGGGGCTGGCCAGCGCGGCCCCGAAGGCCGCGGCGCCGACGGAATACGTTCCGGCGACGCTCGCGGGCGCCGTGACGGTGAGGACCGGCGTACCGGCCTGGAGGATCGCCGGCAAGGCCGCCGTAACGTTCGCGCCATTCCAGACGAGCCTCCGGGAGTTGAGGGCCGAGGTCACGCGCTGGGGAGCGTTCATCTGGGTCCACGTCAATCCCGTCGTCGTGTCGAGAAGAAAGTCGTCCCAGATCGACGGAAAACCAGAGGCCTGGGCGCCCGTCGAGCCGCTCGTGAACGTCTGGAACCCGAGACCGTGGCCGAACTCGTGCTCGAGGACGGTCACGAGATCGATGTTGCCGCCGTGGGCGTTGTCCAGTCCGAGATAGAAAAAGACACCGTCGAGGCAGCCCGGGTTGCCGAGGTTGACGTTGAAGTTTGCGTTGATGTCCGGGGTCGGGGGGTCGACGTCGGAGCCGAGGATCTTGCTGGCAAGCGCGGCTGGGTACCAGTGCGCCGCGACCGGGACGCCAAAGAAGTCCCGCCAGATCGTCACGGCTCCCGCGCTGCCGAGGACAGCCGATCCCGAATTGCAAGAGAGTGCCGTCCACTGGGCGCGGACGACGATCGTCACGCTGCTCGTCAGGGTGGCGCCCCACTTGTCCGCGGCGGCCTGAAAGGCGATTAGCCGCTGCTGGCCGAGCGTGGTCCCCGCGTTGCCGCCGACGGGGGCGACGACCGTCGGATCGTTGAATCCGACACCCGCAGGGTCGTTGTTCAGGATGGCAATCGTGGCCGCGCCGAACGCGGAACCGCAGAAAAGGGCGCCGGCGAGGACGAGGACGAGGACGAGCGCCAGCCGGCCTCTAGCGGACATGGGCCGCCTCCGCGCCGTCACTCTTGCGGGCGGGCCGGGCTGGCGTCGCGGATGCGGCGACGGCGTCGTCGGCCTTCTTCTTGCCCTCCACGCAGGCCATGGCGAGCGTGCCGTCCGGTTTCTTCGTCACGACCATGAAGCTCTCGAACCGGCTGTCGAGCAAGAGGCCGACGGCGCCGCCGGGCCCGGTTTTCATGACGAGCGGCTCCTCGACGGGCGGAGTCACCGCCCCGGGGGGCGAGACGAGACTTCCAATCTCGGCCGCATCGGGCTGGCGAATCTTTCCCGTCACCGGGTCGATGAAGACGACGAGGCCTCCTGCCGCAGGCGCTCCCGGAGCTCCCGACTTTTCGCGCGGGGCCGCGGACATCTTTTCGGCCGCCGGGGCCGTCTTCGCATCCGCGGGCGGAGGCTGCTCTGCAAGAGCGAACGAGGCGCCGACCGTGGAGAGAAAAAGGACCGCAAGTGCTCGCCCAGCATTCATCGCCATGCCTCCGGTTATTGCCTGGGAGTGACGCTGACACGTCACGACTCACCGATCAAATGCGGGGGTCGTCAGTCTCCCCGCTTCAGGTACCGGAAGTGCTCCCTAGTCCCCCCGCTTCAAGTAGCGGAAGTCCTTGATGTCGTACTCCTTCATCTTCGCGATGAGGCTGCCGCGGGAGATGTTGAGGAGACGCGCGCCGAGCGACTGGTTGCCGCGCACCTTGCGCATGACGCGCTCGATGACCTGGCGCTCCACCTTCTCGACGATCTCCTTGAGGTCGTCGCTCTCCTTGAGCGCGAGCTCGACGTGCTCGCCCGAGAATTTCTGGTCCAGGTCGGCCAGCGTGATGGAGCCCGCGCCGACCTGCGCGGCCAGCCGGCGGACCTCGTTCTCGAGCTCGCGCACGTTGCCGGGATACCGGTAGTTGAGCAATGCGTTCATCGCCTCGACGTCGAACTGCTCCGCGGCCGGGCCGCCGTGGCGGGCCGCGAGCGCGTCGAGGAGAGCCGGAAGGTCTTCTTTGCGGTCCTTGAGTGGGGGAAGCCGCAGCGTGAGGGCCGAAATGCGGAAGTAGAGATCGTCGCGGAAGGCGCCGTCCTCGACCGCCCGCGTCAGCGGGCGGGAGGTCGTGCCGATGACGCGGACGTCGACCGGAACGGTGCGTCCGCCAGGCGCCGTGACCTCGCGCGCCTCGAGGAGCCGGAACAGGAACGCCTGCGTGGCGGGAGGCAGGTCGCCGACTTCTTCGACGAGGAGCGTGCCGCCGTCGGCCTCGAAGAGGCGGCCGGTGCGCCGGCGGCGGTCGCCGGCGGGCGCCG
>JAMQPJ010000072.1 GCA_023717585.1 Thermoanaerobaculia bacterium | reverse complement strand
TCCCGTCCGCGATCGCCAGCTTCGCGTTGGCGGCCGCGAACGACCAGAGGGCAACGTGGGTCGTCAGATCGATCGCGTAGACCGTGTCCTCCGTCGAGACGAGGACGTGCGTGTCGGTCACGATCATCGGCTGGGTGATGGCTCTCGTGCCCGACACCGGCGGTTGAGGGGGCATCCAGGACCAGAGGAGCGTGTGGGAGCTCTCATCGAGGACGGAGAGGCCGCCGTTGTTCACGACGTAGATACGCCCCCCCGCGACGCTCGGCTGGCCGGTGTACCTGTCCTTCAGTTGCCAGGCGATCGTGCCAGCCACGGGGTCAAAGGCGATCAGGCGGCCGGCCCCACCGTTGATGGCAAGGACCTCGCCGGCGCCGCCGATAACCGGCGCCTGGTTCATGCTCCAGCCATTCCACTCGAAATCCGGATCGGGGATGAAGGCCACCGGCTGCGCGTCCGTACCGTCCACGAGCTTCTTGATGTAGAGGCCGGGTACATACTCGCCCACATAGGCATAGGCGCGCAACGCATCGACCGCGGGCGTCCACTCGTCGTACTGTGGAAGCCCGCTAAACCAGAGTTGATTGCCGATCAACCCGTTGAACCCGTACATGCCACCGTAATACCCGCCGTTGACATAGACCCTTCCTTCGACCACCGTCGGCGCGTAGTACCTCTCCCACTGCGCCGTATGCGGAACTTGAAAGTGTTTCGTGCCGGACCCCCCGTCGAAGGCCCAGAGCCAGGTGTCGGGGGTGTGATTGCCCGTCTGCAGGTAGACGATGCCGTTCACATACGCCGGGGGGTTGACCGAGAAGACGTCTCCGAAGCCCTTGCTCCAGAGCGTCGAGCCGTCCGTCGTCCTGAGGGCGAAGAGCTGCGTGACGTCGTTGAAGTAGATCTTGAGCGTCGCGTAGACCATGCCGTCCCCTGCGGCCACGGGGTTGACGGAGAGGTTTCCGCCGGCGACGACGCCGATGCCTTTGCTCCACCGGACATAGAACTGCCCCGGGGCCAGCGACACCGGCATGTAGCCCGTGTGCGAGGGATCCACCTGGTACATGGGCCAGCTCTGGGCCGCGGCGGGGCGAGAATCGGACAGGCAGAGGGCGAGAAGCGTTGCCGCGAGAAGCGACACGGACGCGGGAAGCGTGCGGCGCATGGGGAACTCCCTATCTTCCACGGGAGTTCGGCAAGGCCGGTGGCAACCCCCGAGGAAGACTCTTCCGAATGACTTACGGGGAATGTTGCGCTCTTCGACGGGAGGAGTCCAGCCGTACAGATCGAGAACGACTCCGGTTCTCGACTGCTATGGTGCGCGGTCCGCCCCGGGGGACGCTCGCCGCCCCGCCCTGACGAGAAAGGCGCAGACCGCGAGGAGCACGAGAAGTGTCAGCGCCTCGCCCGGGATCCCCGCGACGAGCGGCGGGCGGCCCTTCGGCGCGATGCGAAGCGCCACGAGCGCCGCGACGAGAACACCCGCGAGACCCTCGCCCGCGACGAGGCCGGACGCCGCGAGAACCCCCGCGTCGCTGTCCGACGAAGGCAGGCCCTTGCGCGCCCTTTCGACGACGCCCCGCGCGCAGCCGCCGACGAAGATCGGCGCCATCGAAGCAAGCGGCAGGTAGACGCCGATCGCGAACGCGAGGCCCGAGATCCCGCACAGGATGACGGCGACGGCGAGCCCTCCGCCGGACAGGACGAGCCCCCACGGGAGCGCGCCCGACAGGACGCCTTCGATGATCGTCTTCATGAGCGTGGCCTGGGGCGCCGGAATCTCCTTCGTCCCGAACGTGTAGGCGCTCCCGAGAAGCAGCACGGTCGCCGCGACGCCCCAGCAGGCGAACGAGGCGCCGATGAGCTGCCCGAGCTGCTGGCGCGCGGGCGTCGCGCCCACGAGCCAGCCCGTCTTGAGGTCCTGCGAGATGTCGCCCGCCTTCGACGCGGCGATCGCGACGATCGTGCCGACGGTGAGGACCGCCGCGCGGGCGTTCCCGTCCGTCCAGCCCGCCGCCGCGAAAAGCGACGCGACGGCGATGAGCGTCACGAGCGTGATGCCCGACGTGGGCTGGGAGGACACGCCCACGATCCCGACGATGCGGGCCGCGACGGCGACGAAGAGCACGCCGAAGACGCCGACGCCGGCGGCGCACACGGCCCGCGGGAGCTGGCTCATGTGGCCCGAGAAGATCCCGGGCACGAGCGCGGCCGCGAGGACGACGAACGCGATTCCCCCGAAGACGAAGCCGCCCGGCAGGTCCCGGTCCGTGGCGGTGACGGGACCGGCGTCGGCCCCTTTCGTCCCGCCGCGAACTCCCCTCACGACGGCGAAAAACGCGCCCGCCATCGTCGGGAAGTTCCGGAGGACGGTGAGGATGCCGGCCACCGCGACGGCGCCCGCGCCGATGTAGCGCACGTAGCGCGACCAGATCTCCCCTGTCGACATCGCCGATACGAGCTTCACGGTCTCGGGCGCGAGCGGAGCCGAGAGTCCCTGCCCGACGAACGCGATGAGCGGAATGAGGACGAGCGACGAGACGATCGACCCGGCGACGAGAACACCGGACTGCCGGTACCCGAGGATGTAGCCGACGGCGAGAAGCGCCGGCGCGAGCTCCACGGCGAGCTCGGCCTTCGGCAGGAACGGGAGCGCCGTGCCGACCTCGCCGGGCATGACGAAGAAGAGCGCGATGACGATCTTCACGAGCGCGCCCACGGCCATGCCCCGGAAGATCCATACGCTGCCGCTCGAATCCGCCGCCGTCGCGCGCAGCACCTCGGCGCAGGCCGTGCCCTCGGGATACGGGAGCTCCGCATGGGCGTCGACGATGAGGAGCCGGCGGAGAGGAATCATCGCGGAGAGGCCGAGAACCGCGCCGAGAAAACAGAGCGCGACGACCTGCAGGTACGGCGGCGCCATGCCCCAGAGAAAGAGCGCCGGGATCGTGAAGATGGTCCCGGTCGCGAGCGCCGTCGAGGCCGAGCCGATCGTCTGCGAGATGTTCGCCTCGAGGATGCTCCCCTTCCGGCCGAGAAGGCGGAAGACGGCGACCGTGAGCACGGCGGCCGGAATCGAGGCGGACACGGTGAGCCCGACCCTCAGGCCGAGGTACGCGTTCGCGGCGCCGAACACGAG
Organism: Thermoanaerobaculia bacterium; assembly: GCA_023717585.1. GTDB lineage: Bacteria > Acidobacteriota > Thermoanaerobaculia > UBA5066 > UBA5066 > Fen-183. The sequence continues at coordinate 4,961 of JAMQPJ010000072.1, read as the reverse complement.
GCCAAGGACGACGCCCGTGACTACGGCCTTCGCCGTGAATTCGGGAAGAGAAGATCCCTCGAGGAGCGAGGAACGCGGCGGCGCGGACACGTTTTCGGGACTTTAGCAGCCGAGAAGCAACCCTTCGGGTTTGGCGCCGCCGCGAAGGCGCGCGGCCCTGACGGCGGCGCTCAACGGGGTCGCCGACCGCTCCCGCTCTCCGCGAAGAGCTTCTTCAGCAGCTGGATCTGTCCGGCGTGGTAGAGGTCGTGCGCGGCCACGCCCGAGATCGTGGCCTCGACCGTCCGGCGCCCGAGGCGCGCCCCGAACGCCTCCTCGGGAAGGTCCTGAACGACCTCGCGGAGCTTCCGGTGCTCGCTCTCGAGGAGGAGCTTGGCGGCCGCGACCTCTCTCGCGGTGGACCGCGGCGGCGCAGGGAAGAAGTTCGAGCCCTCGAGCGCGAACGACCCGCGCTTCTCGCCGGCGAGCCGGCGCCGAACCGTGTACTTCCAGTAGGCTGCATGAAGAACGAGGTCGTAAATCGAGTGACGCTTCGGGCCCGGCCGGAAAAAGGCGACGGCCGGGGAGAGACCGCGAAGCGAGCCCTTCAGGTTCGGGCCGTGCCACGAATTCACGTCGTAGGCGCGATCGAGAATGGCGAGGAGATGCGCGCGGAGGTCCATGCGGAGAGGTTTATCTCCGGCCGAGCCCTGGCGCAACCGCCAAGAGTCACACCGCGAGCGGAAACGTCGCGAGAAGGTCGTGGCGGGGCGGTCCCGAGCCGAGCGTCGACTGAACGAGGAGAAGGCGGTCGACCCGAACGCGGCCGAGCGGCCCCGCCGCGACGGCGCCCCCGCGCACGGCCGCGGCGACAGCCGGGGAGCCGCGCCGGTTCCGCGCGCGCGCCAGCGTGAGGTGCGGGGAGAACGGCCTCGTGTCGCCCGGAAATCCCCGGCTGAAGAGCGCGAGGGAGATCGCCTCCGCGAGCGCGACGAGCGCCTCCCCTCCCGCGCCGCACCCGGCCCAGACGACCTTCGCCGGGCCCCGCTGCGGAAAGCACCCGACGCCCTCCAGCTCGAGGTCGAAGCCCGAGATGCCCGCTGCCGCCGCGCCCGCGGCACCGCGGACGTCCTCCACGCGGTCGTCGGGAAGCTCGTCGAAGAAACGAAGTGTCAGGTGGCGCTGGGCGGCGGGCACCCGCCGGAGCTCGCCTTCAGGAAAGCCGGCGAGGCGGGCTTCGAGAGCCGCGTCGAGCAGCGCGTCGCGAACGGAGACGGCGAGAAAGGCGCGGATCTACGTCTTCTCCTTCTTCTCTTCTTCCGCCTCCTCCTCGTCGGCCTCGGCGAAGAACCATCCCTTCGCGCAGGCTTTGCTGCAGAACGCCGCGTTTCCCGAGCGGATCGCGCAGGACCGGCAGAAATCCTTGAAGCAGAACGGGCACTCCTGGATGAGCATCCGCTCGGACATCTGCTGACACTGATCGCAGAAGACGTATGGCGAATCGTCGTGGTCCTGCTCGCGCCGGCGCATGGCGGAATGATAGGCCCCGGGGAAGGTTGGTGGCGGCGGGCGGAATCGCCGGGACGATGCCGCCTCGTGATCCGCCACTGCAGAGCGACACTACTGGAGGAAGACTCTGAAAACACGCCCTACGAGGAGAGTCCCATGGAACACCCGATCCGGACCTCGTTCATGGCACTTGCACTGCCCCTGGGAGCGCTCGTTTCGGCCGGTCGAGCGACCGGACAATTGCTGCCGCCGGGGCCGTCGTTCACCGTCTTTGTCCCGGCAGCCGCCTCCATTCGAGGCCTCAATGGAACGTTCTTCCGGACCGACCTGTTGCTCTTCAATCAGGCCTACACCCCCAGGACTGTTTCCCTGAGCTACGCGTGTTTCGCTGGCGCGTGCCAACCCGACCCGCACCGGACGATCTTCACGGTCCTCCAGCCCCGTGAGACGCGGATCCTGGAAGATGCTGCCGGGTCCACGTTTGCGTTTCCCGACTCTGCAGGAGGCATCAAGATCTCCTGGGACCAAGCGTCGACTGAGAGTCTCCTCCCTTCCGTGCTCGTGTCTTCGCGCACGACGACTCGCGACGCCGCAAGCGGCGGGACATATGGCTTCCTCGTGCCCTCGGGAACGCTTTCGAATCGAACCGTGTTTTTCGGCCTTGCCGGGGGCGGAGGCAGTTCCGCTTTCCGTTCGAACGTCGGCCTCTTCAACGTGAACTACTCCACGTTCGACCCTTCCCAGAACGTGGCCACGGTGACCCTGACTCTCCGCGACGCGCTGGGGGCCGTCCTGGGTACCCCGCTGACAGTCTCGTTAGGTCAGGGAACGCAGATCAACGACGTCTTCAAAGCGGTCGGGGCTTCGTCTGTCGTCACGACCAACGCGTCTCTGATCGTCGACCAGACGGGCGGTGTCATTCCTTACGTAACGGTTATCGACAACGCGACGGGCGACAGCAGCTACCTGCCCGGATCGGACGACTCGACGTCGCATAGTTTTCCTCATTCATCGTTGCGAGTCTTTGGGACGCTGTTTGCGACCAATCCCACCCTAAGAACCGTCCCAGGTATCACGGTCTCGGTCGTTCAGGACGGCACGTCCTTTTTCACGCATTCGAGATCGGATGGGTTCTTCGAGATCTTCGGCCTTGCGCCGCTGAAGGCCGTGCACTTCGTGGTAGACCCCGGTTTGGGTTGCCCAACCGTGAGCCTGATGCTTTGGCTTAGCGCCGAGGACCTTCAATTGAACCCGATCATCTGCCCCTGAGGCGTTAGAACGGCCATTGCGCCTTGTCCCGCATGCTCTTGACGACGGGCGAGTAACTGATGCCGGCAGCCGGCGGCGTCTCCTGCAGGGTCCAGTGAAACCAAGTTCGACTTCCGTCGACGGAAACATCCTTTTGCGCGAGCGATGCCTGTTCCCGAGGGCTGGGTCGGGTCCGGGGATTCGCATCGAGTGACGCGAGAGTGAGGCGCGCGGAGGTCGGAAACGCGAAATAGGTGGTGGCGGCGGGCGGAATCGAACCGCCGACAAAGGGCTTATGAGACCCCTGCTCTGGCCATCTGAGCTACGCCGCCCCGAAAAGGCGCGCCCGGGGGCCCGGGCGAGGCGCAGATGATAGCGCAGCGGAACGCGCGTCAGACGAGCTGGAACGCGGAGGCCGACTTCAACCGGCGGTCCAGGGTGGCCGTCGAGACGCAGCCCGCCGCCCGGTTGCGCTCACCGAGGAGATAGTCGCTGAAGTCGCCGGGACCGCGCCGGTACGCGTCGACGGCTGCGGCGACCTGATCGCGGTCCTCGATCACGAACCCGGACACGCCGAGCAATTGGTCCAGCGCGGCAGCAATCTCGCGGCGGGGGATGCCATAGGACGATTGCAGGACCCATACCGTCTCGCAAAGGACGATCACGCTCACGAGGACGGGATCCGCTTCCGCAAAGCGCGCTTCGAGGGATTCCCGCACCCGCCGGAACTGCTCGGCGTCGTCCCGCGTGACGAGCCTCACGAGAACATTCGTGTCGATTCCGCGCACGTTCAGCGGCCCGAACGATGGAGGCGCTCGATGCCACGGTCCATCTCGCGAACCGAAACAGGCCGGCGGCCCTTCCGGTACAGGATTCCCGCGAGACTCATGGGGTTCTCCCGTCGCACCTCGATCCGGAACGCGCCGTCCGGCGAGGGCGTGAAGTCGAGGCGGTCGCCGGTGCGCACCTGGAGTGCGTCCCGAACCGCCTTCGGGAGCGTCACCTGGCCCTTGGATGTCAGCGTCGCAGTAGGCATCCTTACCTCCCTCCTTACTTTATGCCCCGCCCGAGCGCTCCGCAAGTGCCGGCTCATATGGGGCGAATCGCGCTAACGTTCGTCCGGTGAGCGCCCTTCCGCTCTCCGAACGCTTCGCCCGCCACGTCGACGAGTCGGGCCTCCTCGCAGGCGCCCCGACGCTTCTCGTGGCGCATTCGGGCGGGGGCGACTCGACGGCGCTTCTCCTCCTCGTCTCAGAGTGGGCCCGGCCGCGCGGCGTCGCGATCGTCTCGGTGCACGTCGCGCATGGCCTTAGGGGCAAAGCCGGAGACGAGGACGCGCGCTTCTGCGCGCGCCTGGCCGCGGCGCTCTCGGTGCCTTTCGCGCTCCGCGCCGTGGACGTGCCGTCCGAACGGAAGAAGGGCGAGAGCCTCGAGGCCGCCGCCCGGCGCCTCCGATACGCGGCTCTCCTCGCGCTTTCTCACGACCTCGAGGACGCCCCGGTCCTCACGGGCCACACCCGTGACGACCAGGCCGAGACCGTCCTCCTCCACCTCGAGCGGAGACTCGGCCGCGGCCGCGGGGGAATCCGCCCGCGCCGCGGCGACGGCATCGTCCGGCCGCTGCTCCCCTTCTCGCGGGCCGAGCTCCGGGGATTCCTCGCGGAGAAGGGCGTCTCCTTCCGCGAGGACGAGACGAACGAGAACGAAGGCTTCGCGCGGAACCGGATCCGCCGCACCGTGCTTCCGGAGATGGAACGCAGGGACCCGGGCAGGTCCGTGCGGCTCGCGCGCGCGGGAGAGGCGGTCACACGACGCCTGGACGCGCTCGATCGGCGGCTCGAGGAGAGGATGGCTGAAGAGAAGATTTCTACGAATCGAAATTGGCCGCGGAGCTTCTTCAAGAGCCTCTCGCCCGAGGAGGCGGGGAGGCTGCTGGTGCGTGCGGCAGGTGCGAATGCCGGAGGAAAAGTCCCGGGAAAAGCCCAGATCAGGAAGATCCTCGGGCGGCTCGAAAAAGGCGACAAGACCTTCGGCGAGGAATTTGCGGGCGGCCGGATCGAGGTCGACCCGCGCCGCGTGCGGTTCGTGCCGGGCGGGCTGAAGAAGAAAGCGAAAATCCGTTTTAGGATCGATACACCATGACCATGAAAATGAAATTGCGCCGTGCCCTCGTCATCGCCGCGGCGGCTCCCTCCTTCTTCCTTTTCAAAGAAATCTTCTTCTCT
>JAMQPJ010000042.1 GCA_023717585.1 Thermoanaerobaculia bacterium | reverse complement strand
CGCTGCGCTCGGACCACCTGCCGTTCTATGGCTACAGGGGCGTCGAGACGCCGGCCCTCTCGGCCCTCCGAAGCGACTCCATCCTGTTCGAGAAAGCGTACGCGCACGCGCCGCTCACGGTTCCCTCCCACGCGTCCGTCTTCACGGGGCGCGTCCCGGCTGCGCACGGCATTCACGACAACCTCGGCTACCACCTGCGCAAGGACGTTCCGACGCTCGCGGAGCTGCTGAAGAACGGCGGATATGCGACGGGCGGCGCCGTCTCCTGCTACGTGCTGAAAGGCGACACCGGCCTCGGGCGGGGATTCGACTTCTACGACGACGAGGTGGACGTGCCCGAGGCCAAAGCCGCCCTCGGCCGCGTCCAGCGCGCGGGAGCCGACACCGAGAAGAAGCTCGAAGCCTGGGCGGGAGCGCAGACCGGAAAGCCGCTTTTCGCCTTCCTCCATCTCTACGAGCCCCACACCCCGTACGAACCGCCCGAGCCCTTCAAGAGCCGCTACGCGTCCGTGCCCTACGACGGGGAGATCGCGGCCACAGACGCGATCGTGGGAACGTTTCTGTCGTTTCTGAAGCAGAAGGGGATCTACGACAAGGCGCTCGTCATCTTCCTGTCGGACCATGGCGAGGGCCTCGGGGACCACGGCGAGGCCGAGCACGGGATGTTCCTCTACCGGGAGACGCTTCAGGTGCCGCTTCTCGTGAAGCTCCCCGGCGCGAAGAGGGCGGGCACCTCGGTCGCGACGCCGGTCGCCCTGAGCGACGTTTTCACGACCGTCGGCCGGGCCGTCGCGCTCGCGGACTTCCGGCCGCCCGAAGGAACCGTCTCGCTCGTCGACCTGGCTCTGAGCTCGTCAGGAGCGCCGCCCGCGGCCCGGCGCCTCCTGTCGGAGACGTTCTTCCCGCGCATCCATTTCGGCTGGAGCGAGCTGAGCTCCCTGATCGAAGGCCGCTGGCACTACATCGAGGCGCCGCGCCCGGAGATCTACGACCTCGAGACGGACCCTTCCGAGACGAACAACCGGATCCTAGAAAAGCCCGATGCCCTCCGCGCGCTGCGCGCGGATCTCCTCAGGAGGAAGCCCTCGTTCGAAACTCCCCTCGAGATCGACAGCGAGGCCCGAAAGAAACTCGCCTCGCTCGGGTATCTGAGCGCCGGTCCCTCCCCTGCCGGCACGCTCGACGACCCGAAGGACCGGATCAGGACGTTCGAAGAGCTTCGCACCGGTCTCGGCGAGATGACGGGAGGCCGACGGGAGAAGGCCGTCGAGATCTTCAGCCGCCTGCTCGGGGAAAACCCGCGCATGCTCGACATCTGGGACATGAAGTCCCGGGCCCTGCTGGAGCTGGGGCGATCCCGGGAGGCGCTGGAAGCGCTCGAGAAGACGATCGACCTCGCGCCCGAGGCGGCCCGCGCACCCTACGTCATCGAGGTCGCGAACCTGTGCCTGCAGCTCGGGAAGTGGGACGAGGGTTTGCGCCACGCGGAAGCGCTTCGCCTCCTGGGCGACCCCGCGGCCGAGGACATCGCCGCCCGCGCCGCCCTCGGGAAGGGCGACTATCCCGCGGCGGAAGCGGCCGCACGGAAGGCCGTGGAATCGGGCAAGGGCAAGGCGCGCGTGCGCGGCTACCTCGTCCTCGGACGGATCGCCGTGATGCGCAACGACCTCGCGGGTGCGAAGGCGTTTTCGGACAAGGCGGAGGAATTCTCCGCCGGAGAGAAGCTGCCTCAGTCCGGCATGCACATGCTGCGCGGCGACGTTCTCGCGCGTTCCGGCCGCCCGGTGGAGGCGGAGAAGGAGTTCCTGGAGGAGCTGCGGCTCTACCCGGACCGCGTGGACGCCCGCGTCTCCCTTTCCGCTCTTTACGCCTCCGTGGACCGAAGGCAGGACGCGCGCCGGGTGATCATCGATCTCGTCTCACGCCAGCCGACGCCCGAGTCCTTCCTTCTGGGCATGAAGACGTTTCGTTCCACGGAGGATCCGGAGGGCGAGGTTCGGCTTCGCAGGGAAGCGAGACGCCTGTTCCCGAAGGATGCCCGGTTCGCGACGGGCTCGACTTCCTCTGCTGCCGCGGGCGCTACTTCTTCTTCGGCGGCAAGACCCCGGTCACGGTGAAAGTCGCGGAGGTCTCTATCGTTTTCTGCGCGACCTGGTCCGTGATCGCCACCCTGAGGTCGTAGTCGCCCGGCTTTCTCAGGTATTCACCGAGGTTCGCCTGGATCACCTCCGCGGCCACGTCGAGCGAAACGAGCTCCGTCCCATCCTTCGAGTCCGGCACGGCGACGGGTTCGTCGGCCGGCTGGGGCACGTCCATGGACGGGGCGCCCTTCGGCTTGATCCTGACGGTGCGCGATATGCGGACCGTTTTCGTGGCCGCGTCCACCTTCGGGTTGTAGACCCTGACGACGAAAAGGACTCCGTCCTCGGGGTCGAGCCGGCCGCCCTTCGTCACGAAGTGGTTTCCGTTCACCGTGAAGGCTTCGTCCGTCTTCCCCTTCGCCGCGGGAAAGTAACTCGCCGCGACGACGAGCGGCGACAGTGAAAAGTCCGTCCCCGCCGCGGTGACGGACACCTTGCGCCTCGCGGAGAAAAGAAGTTTCCCGGAGGCGTCGAACACTCCCGCGGCGACGCCGTACGAGCCCGGCGGAACGGTGAACGCCCGGGACGTGACGGATCCCCCGGCCGTGGCCTCGAGCGCCGTCGCCTCTTCGAACCTCACGGCGTCGGCACCGGCGTCGTCCTTCGCGAGGATCGCGAGCTTCGAATCCGCCCCCGGCGCACCGGCGGACGCCGGGACGAAGAGCTGGACCTGCAGGCGCGGTTCCCGGTCCTTCCCGACGAGCGGAAGGAGAGAGAGCGGACCCGTGTCCTCCTTCGCCAGCAGGCCCTCGAGGGACTCCCGAACGGGCGCCGTCAGGACCGGCCCCTTCAGCGCCTCGGCGGCGGCCGCCTCGGCCGCTTTGCGTTCGGTCTCGAGCTCGGCGGCCGTCTTGAAGTGCGGAGCCTCCTTGAGCGACGGATTCCGGATCGACGCCTGGCGGGCCTTCGTCTCGAGGCGACGCACCTCCCCGGCGTTCCCGCCGCTGACGTAATCCGAAGCGGACTCGACGACGAACTCCGCCCGGAGGGACTTGATCCCGACCCACTCGGGGAGCTGGGCCGCCTCGTACGTGAAGGTCGCGAGAGATTCGCCGATCGACGTGCCCGGAGCGTTCGGAGGCGGCGGAGTCTGCCCGGGAGCAGCGAACGGCTGCGGCTGCGGCCTGATGCCGGTCACGCGCAGCAGGTTCTTCGGCGCCCCGACGAGCACGTAGAGCTTCCCGCGCTCGGTCAGCGCGCCCCGGGTTCGCGACAGCGCGAAGAGCTGGTCGGCTTCCTTCACGCGCTGGTCGAAGGCGATCCTGAACTCGTTGGCGGGGGTCTTGAGATCCGGATCCCGCTTCGCCCAGAAGAGCTGGACGAAGCGCTCTGCCTCCTCGTCGGAAGCGACCTTCTTCCATTCCTTCTGTTCCAATTCGACGGCGAGACCGGAGAACTCGGGGGACTTGTTCCAGTCCTTGTACCTCTCGAGTCCTGCTCCCTCGGCATCGGCAGCGAGAAGAAGGACGAGGGCGAACGAGGCGCGGCGAAGGATCATGAAGGCTCCCTTCCGAGGACGGAGGAAACGAAAATTCTAACCCTCCGCTACAGACTCGCGGGCATGCAAAATCTTGGATTTCCATCCCGGTTTCCGTCGGTGGGCGGCGCAGGTTCCTGTCGCGCCTCGGGAATGAAGGGGATTTGCGGGGCTCGAACCGAACGGCGCCCGGCACATTTAGTGCTTTACGGTTAGAATTCGACCAGATACCGTCGGCGTCAACCAGCAGTTTCGGCCCTGTTTTCCATTTGTCGATAGTCGAAAACGGTCTGTTCACACCTTTTCAAGGTTGAGATTCTTTAAGGAGAAGTGCATGAGAATGAGGCTCGGTTCGATCTTTGTTCTTCTGATCGCCCTTG
>JAMQPJ010000040.1 GCA_023717585.1 Thermoanaerobaculia bacterium | reverse complement strand
CCGGCCAGTTCAACACTTCCTCGTTCCTCGAGGACGAGCCGGGCTGGAGACTCACCGACCCGAACCGCGAAGGCCGCCTCGGACAGGACCGTCCGGTCATCTTCAAGCTGATGGGCACCTACGACCTCCCCTACGGCCTCGTCGCCGGCGGTTTCCTCCGCGTCCAGAGCGGCACGCCCTGGGAGGCCCGCGGAGCGACGCCCAGCACGACGTACGGCCGCTATCTCGAGCCGGCCGGGACGAACCGGCTTCCCACGTGGACGACCTTCGACCTTCTCCTCGCCTACAACCTCAAGCTCGGCGGCAACCTCGGCGTGCGCCTCGAGGGGCGGGTGTTGAACGTCTTCGACACGCAGACGGTCATAGGCGTCAACACGATCAAATTCAACGACGGGTATTCGGACCTACCGGCTCCGGCGTCCCCTGGGACCCTCGCGCCGCAGAAAGAGACTTTGCCGAACGCGAGCTTCGGCAACGCGACCTCGTGGTCCGCGCCCCGGCGGTTCACGCTCTCGGCCCGTCTGAACTTCTAAGAGCCCCTTCTCTCGCGGTTCCTTCTGCGGCCCGGCGGAAACGCCGGGCCGTTTCTCATTTCATCCGCTCGAGAGCCGCGAGCAGCCCGCGCGCTTTTTCGTAGTCGGGCTTCAGGTCCAGCGCCTGCCGCGCGAGAGAGAGCGCGCGGTTCGTCTCTCCCATCTCGGCGAGGACCGCGGCGAGGTTCAGGCACGCCGCCGCGTTCGTGCGGTCCAGCCTCACGGCCTCTTCTAGGTCGGGACGCGCGCCCGCCATGTCCCCGGCGAGGACTCGCGCGAGGCCACGCTTTTCGAGCAGGGCCGAGAGAATCGAGGCGGCGCCGGGACGGTTCGAGTCGATCTCATTCGACCGAAAGAGCGCCATGATCGCTTCGTCGCTCTTCCCTGCCGCCTCGAAGGACCGCCCGGCGCGCAGCCAGACGAGGGCCGGATCGGGATGCTCCCGGGCCGCCGTCTCCGCGTGCCGCATCGCTCCGGCATCGCCCCGCTCGATCTCCCAGAGGACGAGGTGCATCTCCTCGTCCGGGGCGCCGTCCCAGAGGCCCGTCGGCCACAGCGAAACGGCGGCGAGGATGGCGGAGGCGGCCACGGCGACTCCGAGCCGCGCGCCCTTCGCCCGCCAGGCCATGGGGAGCCCCGCGACGGCACAGCCGGCGAGCGGGGCGAGAGCCACGACAAGCGGCAAACGGTACCGCGTCGCGACGAAAAAGAGCGCGACGGCGAGGACGTACGCCGGAACGAAGATCGCCCAGACGAGGAGGGAGCGGCGGGCCGCGCCGGCCGAGCCAAGGAACGCGAGGATGAAGCCCGCGCCCGCGAGCGGCACGAGAAGACCCGGCCCGACGGCGAGGAGCTTCAGCGCGACGCTCCGCTCGCGGTACCACGGGAAGCTGAGGTTCAGCGGCGCCTCGTCGCGAGAGAGGACGTACCAGATTTTTCTGAGAAAGAGGCTGCCGGCCGCGCCCGGCCTCTCGCCGATCCAGGTCCAGGCTTCCTTCGCGAAATGCGTGGAGACCTCCCGGGTCGAAAGCGCCCGGCCTTCTGCGGCCTCCGCCACCTTCCGGGCATCCCGCGCCTGCCCGCCGATGTCGGGAGTGATCCCGGGGATCGCGCGGTAGACGCCGTTCGCGCCGGGCCCGTTCCCGACGAGGAAGTTCAGCCCGCCGTGCGACGAGATCAGGACGGGCTCGCCGGAGACGATCAGGTTGCGGAGGAGAGGAAGCGCGACGAGGATTCCCGTCCCGGCGAGAAACGCCGCCGCGAATCGAAGGGTCCGAAGAGGATTCTCTTCGAATGGTAAGAGGGGCTGGTTGCTTCGGCCGTGCGCGACGAGAGGAGCCGCGGCGAGGGCGAGCAGCGCGATGGCGATTGCCGCGGCGCACAGAAGCGCGTTCGGACGATTGAGAGCGAGAAGGCCGAAAACCGCGCCTGCCACAAGCCACCGCCCCCAGCCCGCCGTCCCCCGAAGCGCACCGCCAGACGCCGCTGCCTCCGCCCTCTTCACCTTCAAAGAAAAACTGCCTGTCGTGAGCCCCATAGCAAGCAGGTACAAGCACAGCGCGGTAAGGAACGGATCCAGCGCCGCCTGCAGGATCAGGATCTCGTGGAACGTCACGACGCCGGTGAGCGCGTAGAGGATTCCCGCGACGAGCGCCGCGCGGTCGTCGAAGAGCCTGCGCGTCATCCCAAAGACGAGCCCGACGGCCGCCGTTCCGAGCGCGATCTGGACTACCTTCGCCGCGAGAAGCGAGCCGCCCGAGAGGGCGTGGATCGCCGCGAGGAAGTAGATGTAGAGCGGCGAGACGAAATACGGCACGGGACCGGGCCCGCGGAGGAGCACGTCGCCGCGCGCCACGTCCGCCGCCAGCCGGGCGTAGACGCCGCTGTCCATGTCGCCCGCGGGCTGAAGAAGCGGATGCGCGTTGAAGTGCACGAGAACCGCCGCCTTCAGGGCGAAGGAGGCGAGGAGAAGCAGGAAGAGCCTGCGGCGCACGCGACGGAGGTTAGCGCGCCGGGCGAAGCGCCGAACGGATCTCAGCCCGGGAAAATGTACTTCCGGGCTTTCGCGGCGGCGAGCAGGTCGCCGCGGAAGTCCGGGTGCGCGATGCCGATGAGGGCTTCCGTTCTCTGGCGGATGTTCTTGCCCCACAGGTCCGCCGCCCCGTACTCCGTGACGACGTAGTGGATGTCGCCACGGCTCGTCACGACGCCGGCCCCTTCCTCGAGCACGGGGACGATGCGGCTGATCGAGCCGCTCTTGGCGGTCGAAGGGAGGGCGATGATGGGTTTGCCACCCTTGCTGCGCGCGGCGCCGCGGATGAAGTCCACCTGGCCGCCGATGCCCGAAAAGAAGCGTCCGCCGATCGTATCGGCCGCGACCTGGCCGGTCAGGTCGACGGCGAGGGCCGAGTTCACCGCGATCATCTGGTCGTTCCGGGCGATCTGGAAGGTGTCGTTCGTGAAGCTCGAGGGACGCATCTCGACGCCCGCGTTGTCGTCCACCCAGTCGTAGAGAGCGCGCGTTCCCATGATGAACGACGTGACGATCTTGCCGGGCAGGAGCGTCTTCTTGCGGCCCGTGATCACGCCGGCCTTCGCGAGCGCCATGACGCCGTCGGAGAACATCTCCGTGTGGATGCCGAGGTCGCTGCGCTCCTTGAGGCCGCTCATCACCGCGTCCGGGATGCGCCCGATCCCCATCTGCAGCGTCGCCCCGTTGGGGATGAGCTGCGCGGCGTGGTGCCCGATCTGGCGGCAGACGTCGTCCAGCGGCTCGACCGTCAGCTCGGGCAGCGGGTCGTC
>JAMQPJ010000260.1 GCA_023717585.1 Thermoanaerobaculia bacterium | reverse complement strand
ACCTTCAACCTGATCGATCTCTACAACACTCAGCTCACCTTCCGCCAGGAAGTGCTTCTGTTCAGCGCCTTCGCGCTCGCCTTCGCGATCAAAGTACCGCTCTTCCCGTTCCACACCTGGCTGCCGGACGCGCACGTCGAGGCCCCGACGGGAGGCTCGATCATCCTCGCGGGAGTCCTCCTGAAGCTCGGGGTGTACGGCCTTCTGCGCTTCGCCTACCCGCTCTTCCCTCACGCCACCGCTCGCTACGGCCCGCTCCTCGCCGTGCTTGCGCTCATCGGAATCGTCTACGGCGCATGGGTCGCCGCCGCGCAGAAGGACATGAAGAAGCTCGTCGCGTACTCGTCCGTGAGCCACCTCGCGCTCGTCGTCCTCGGCGTCGTCGCCGGAACGGGCGCCGCTCTCTCGGGGGCCATATTTCAGATGATCGGCCACGGCCTGACGACGAGCCTTCTCTTCCTTCTCGTCGGCGTTCTCTACTCGCGCCGCCACACGCGCGAGATGGCCGACTATGGCGGCATCGCGGCGCGCGTCCCGGTCACGACGACGCTTTTCGTCATCGCCACTCTCGGCTCGATCGGCCTGCCCGGCCTGAACGGCTTCGTCGGCGAGTTCCTGATCCTCGGGGGCGTCTTTCAGGTCTCGGTCGCCTGGGCCGCCTTCGCGGCCACGGGCATGGTCGTCGGCGCGATCTACCTCCTCACGCTCGTCCAGAAGGTGTTCTGGGGACCGGAGACCTCGCCCGCGAACCGCACGCTCACCGACATCAACGGCTGGGAGCTGGCGGGCGCGTTCCCCCTCGTGGCCCTCATCGTCCTCCTCGGCGTCTTCCCGCGGCCTCTCCTGACGCTCGTGGAGGGCAGCGTGAAGACCCTGCAGCGCGTCGGCGCGCCCGTCGCCGCGGAAAGCCTCAGGCCCGCCGTGGCGCCCGGCGTGAGGCGCCTCGGCGTCCACGAACTGCCTGTGACGCGGGCGGAGGCCGTCCGGTGACCGGCTTCCTTCACGTCGGCGGCGCGGACCTCGCCTGTGTCGCGCCGGAGCTCGTCCTCGCGGGATTCGCGACGCTGATCCTCCTTCTCGACGCGTTCGCCCGGCCCATCCGCGCGTTCTTCCCTTACGTGACGCTCCTCGGCCTGGCGCTCGCGAACCTGGCGGGAAGGAGCGCCTCTGGACTGTTCTTCGGCGGAGCGGTCGAATCTTCCGGCCTCACGCGGTTCGTCGAGCTCGTCGCCTGCGGGGCGGTGGCTCTCGCCGTGCTCGGCGGAGCGGCTTCCCTCGCGCGGGACCGCCGCGACCAGGGCGAGTTCTACGCCCTGCTCCTCTTCGCTGCCGCCGGAACCATCGTGATGGTGCGCGGCGTGGATCTCCTCGTCGTGTTCCTCGGCCTCGAGCTGATGTCCCTCTCGCTCTACGTCCTCGCCGCGTGGTACCGCGACGTCCCGGCGGCGACCGAAGCGGCCCTGAAGTACTTCCTGATGGGCGCGCTGGCCTCGGCTTTCCTCCTCTACGGCATCGCCACGCTCTACGGACGCCTCGGAACGACGCGCCTGACCGCCCTTCAGGGGCTCTCTTCGGGCAGCTCCTTCGTCCCGTTCGATTTGCTTCTCGGAGCCGGCCTCCTCGCGATCGTTTCGGCCCTCTCCTTCAAGATCGCCCTCGTCCCGTTCCACGGGTGGGCGCCGGACGTCTACCAGGGCATGACGACGCCCGCCGTGACCTTCCTTTCGACCGCGCCCAAGGCGGCCGCGCTGATCGTCCTCCTTCGCCTGCTGCACGCTCTGTTCCCGGCGGGCCTGCCCGAGCCGTGGCGGCCGCTGTTCGGGATCCTCGCCGCCCTCTCCATCCTCTTCGGCAACGTCGTCGCTCTCTCGCAGCGGGACCTGAAACGGATGCTCGCCTACTCGGGTATCGCGCAGATGGGGTATGCGGCGATCGCCGTCGCGACCTTCACCCGGGATGCGTTCGAAGGCGTCCTCGTGTTCCTCGCGGGCTACCTCGTCACGAATGCCGCCGCCTTCCTGACCGTCGCGGCGCTTTCGGGAGGCGAGACGGAGGTGCGCACGCTCGGGGACTTCGCGGGCCTCGGCCGGCGCCACCCGGTCGCGGCCTCCGTCCTGACCGTTTCGATGCTCTCGCTGGCCGGAATCCCTCCCACAGTGGGCTTCATCGGCAAGTTCCTCGTGTTCCGGGCGGCCGTCGATTCCGGCCTCGTGGGTCTGGCGATCATCGGCGTCCTCGGCAGCCTCGTATCGGTCGGGTACTACCTCCGGGTCGTGTACGTCGTCTGGATGAAGGAACCTGTCCGCGACGTCACCCTCGTGCCGGAGGATCTCCTCTCCGGAGCCGCGTTCCTGCTTACGGGCGCCTTCATGCTGGCCTGGGGCCTCTTTCCCCGCGCCCTCCTCGATCTCGCCCGCGGGGCAGCGGTCACTCTCGGGGGACGCTGAGCCATGAAGGATTCGGAGCGGATCGAGCCCGTCCCCGAGGCGACGAGCCACCGCCTGTCCCTTCTCCTGCGCTCGTTGCGCGGCCTCGAGTCCGCCGGCGTTCACACCGCCTCGTCCTACGAGATTGCCGCGCGCTTCGGCCTCAATTCCGCGCAGATCCGCAAGGACCTCGCGCAGTTCGGAGAATTCGGGGTGCGCGGCGTCGGCTACCGCGTGCGCGAGCTCAAGGCGCACCTCAAGGCCCTCATGGGTCTCGAACGGACGCGCGTCCTCGGCATCGCGGGCGCCGGAAACCTCGGCCAGGCGCTCGCCAACTCCCGGAACTTCAACGCCGACGGGTTTCGCGTCGCCGCGCTCTTCGATTCGGACGGCCGCAAGGTCGGAGCGCATTCGCGCACGGGCGTCCCCATTCGGGACGTCTCGACGCTCGAGGAGTCCGTGGCGGAGCTCCGCATCGAGATCGGGATTCTCGCGGTCCCGGCCGAGGGCGCGATCCCGCTCGCGGAGCGGATGGCGGCCGCCGGCGTCGGCGCCCTCCTGAACTTCGCGCCCGTGACGGTTCCCGCGCTCCCGGGGCTCCTCGTGAAGAACGTCGACCTGACGTTCTTCCTGGAGAACCTCTCGTTCCAGCTCGCGATGACGAAGGGCTGAGGCAGCGGTCCGGGGGCCGTTATTCGGCCCAGAGCACGAGACCGGTCTCGTTCGAATGCGACAGGAGCGCGTGTCGCGGGCGCACGCGCACCGAGTAGCCCCTCCGGTCGTCCGCGGGCCGCGTAACCGTCGCGGCGAACATCGCCGTGCCGTCGAGGCGTTCCACGAAGGCGAGAGGTGTCGCGTAGCCGGCATCGACGCCCCCGCTCCGGTCCATCTCGCCCTCGAACCAGTCCACGGCGAGGTCTTCGGGCCCGAACTCGCCGAGTCGCAGCTGAACTTCCACGCGAAACGTGTGCCCGGGTATCACGCGCGCGGGATCCGGCGGGTCGATCGTCACGGACGCGAAGTCCACGTCTCCCCAGGAGAGGCGTGCCTTCGTCTTCCAGGCCGCCAGCTCGCGCGCGCCGCGCTCGCCGTCTTCGGAGAGTCTGCGCACGCGCGCGGCGGCGGGGGCGTAAGCCGTCTCGAGGTAATCGCCGAGCATGCGTTCCGACGAGAAGTGGCGTCCGAGCCGCGAGGCGGAGGCGGCCATTCTCTCCACCCACTCGGTGGGCATCCGCGCGCGGTCGTCCCCCGGACGGCCGTAGAAGAGCGGGACGACCTCCTCTTCCAGCCTTTCGTACAGGGCCGCCGCCACGTCGTCATCGGTCCGGCCGTCCGTGTCGTCGCCCATCGTGAACCCGGCTCCGTCGCGTGGCGCCTCGTCCCACCAGCCGTCCAGCACGGACAGGTTGAGGACGCCGTTCATCGCCGCCTTCATCCCCGACGTGCCCGACGCCTCGTTCGGCCGGATCGGGTTGTTCAGCCACACGTCGGAGCCCGAGACGAGAAGGCGCGCGAGACGCATGTCGTAGTCGTCGAGGAGGACGACACGGCCGCGAAACTCGTGAAGGGCCGCGAACTCGCCCACGCGCCGCAGGAATTCCTTGCCGGGCTCGTCCTTGGGATGGGCCTTCCCGGCGAAGAGGAGCTGCACGGGGCGATTCGCGTCTTCGACGAGACGGGCGAGCCGATCCCGATCGTGAAAGATCAGAGTGGCGCGCTTGTAGGTCGCGAAGCGCCGGGCGAACGAGATCGTCAGGGCGGACGGGTCGAGAAGCTGCCTCGCGGCCTCGATCTCGACCTCGGGAGCACCGCGCCGCTGCCGGGCCGCGGCGGTCCGCGAACGCACGGCGTGGACGAGGGCGGCTCGCAGGGCCTCGTGCCTGCGCCAGAGCTCCTCGCGATTCGCGCCTTCCTCGCGGCGCGGCCCGAGCGCGGCGATCTCGGGCGCGGTCCAGGTGTCGGCATGGACACCGTTCGTGACGGCGGCGATCGGAATCTCCGACAGCGGCGCCTCCGGAAACACGCCCCGCCACAGGCGGCGCGACACCTGCGCGTGCAGCTTCGAGACGCCGTTGACGCGCGACGAGAGGCGCAGCCCGAGGACCGCCATCGAAAAGAACTCGTTCGGATCCTCGGGAACCTGCCGGCCCAGACCCAGGAGCTCGTCGAACGTGATCCCGTACGCCTCGATCTTCGCAGCGAAGTGCTTCTTCATCAGCTCGGCGGGAAACAGGTCGATTCCCGCCGCCACGGGGGTATGCGTCGTGAAGACGTTTCCGGCCATGGCGATCTCGCGCGCCTCGGGAAACGACAGCCCACGCTCGGCGCGAAGCTGCCGGATACGCTCCAGCCCGAGGAAGGCCGCGTGACCTTCGTTCGCATGGCGAACGGTCGGCCGGAGGCCGGCGAGATCGAGCGCCCGCATGCCACCGATTCCGAGCGCGAGCTCCTGGCGGATCCGCATTTCGCGATCGCCGCCATAGAGCCGGTTCGTGATCTCTCGGTCCCGCGGTCGGTTCACGGGCAGATGCGAGTCCAGGAGGAGGAGCGGCGT
>JAMQPJ010000670.1 GCA_023717585.1 Thermoanaerobaculia bacterium | reverse complement strand
CGCGCGGCGTGCGAAAGCTATTTTTCCGGGGCCCCCGCGGGCGTGAGAGTGACCTCGGGCGCCGCGTAGCCTTCCGCCTCGTGCCCGCCGTGGTACTCGCCGGGATTCGGACGGCGAATCTGGGACTGCGGGACGACGCGGTCGCGTCTCAGGCCGCGGAAGTCCTCCAGCGACGTCCAGCCCCGGTGCGCGTTCATCTCGAGGAACTCGGCCATCCCCTGCTTGAGGGTCCGGATCACGTTCGGACCGATCGCGTGGTCCAGCATCGCGGCCGTGCACACCTGCACGGTGCCGCAGCCGAGGAGGAAGTAGTTGAGGGCGTGCGAGAAATCCGAGATTCCGCCGATGCCGGAGAACGACTTGTCCGGGAAGGCGTGCGTCAGCTGCGCCATCTTCGCGAGCGCGAGCGGGAGAATCGCCGGGCCGCCGAGGCCGCCCGAGGACGTGTAGCCGTCGACGTTCATTTCGAAGTCGAGCGTCTCGGGGTCGACGAGCGGGATCGACGGGAACGTGTTCGACGAGGTGATCGCGTTCGCGCCGCCCCGGAACGCGGCGCCCGCCTCCAGCGCGATGTCGGTCGTCGAGGGCGTCAGCTTCGTCCACACGGGAACCTTCGCGACCTCCTTCACGGCCTGCGTGACGGTCGAGGTCAGGCCGCTCGACTTCCCGATGTTCGAGCCCATGTCGTCGCGGTCCATGTGCGGGCACGAGAAGTTCAGCTCGAGGGCGTCCACACCCTCGTCCTGGCAGGTCTTCGCGAGGAGCTGCCAGTTGTGCAGCTCCTTGTCGTTGCCCGAGCCCGCCATGATCGAGGCGACGAGGACGTTCTTCGGGAACGCTTTCTTGATCTTCGAGAGGCGGCCGACCCACCAGTCGAGCGGCTTGTCGGAGATGAGCTCCCAGTTCCACGAGGAGTGGAGAACCGACTCGGGGCGCGCCTTCATCGAAATGCGCGGCGAGTGGACGTCGGCCCTCAGGAACTTCGTCTTCGCGCCCGCGACGTTCACGACCGGGTGGAGGCCGATCGTCTTCGTGACGACCCCGCCCCAGCCGGCCTCGAAGGCCCGCATGATGTTCGTGTCGGACTCCGTCGGCGGCGCCGAAGCGAGGAGGAACGGATTCTCGAACCGGATGCCGGTGAACGTGACCGAAAGATCGGCGGCCATCTGAGACCTCCCCGCGACGAGAATGAATCTCTAGCTTAAGCCGATTCGAAGGCAAAGGCGAGACGGCCCCGTTATCCTCCGTGTGACACGCTGAGCCGAAGCGGACCGGCAGCCGTCAAGGCCGCGGCGGCGTCGTCGGCGTGCTCAAGAATCGCACGGCATCGTCGTAAAGGGCACGAGGATAGATCGTGACGCTGCCCGAACTTGGATAGCATTTCACGCCGAGATCGACGACTCGGCCTTCGACACCGCTGTTACTCAACCCCAAACCCGCGGATCCTTTCAGCTTGATGCCGAGGTATTCCTGGCTGTTCCAGGGGCTGACCTTACTGGTGAAGCTGACCTTGCCCTTTCCCTGAAACGGACCGTAGCTCACGCTCTGGCCGAAACCCGGACCCGAAGCGCTGTTCCCGGTCGCAACGATCACAATGCCCGTGTGCTTGTCCGCGGAGCTGCCGCGGATACCGCCCCCGCCCCCCCAGCTAACCACTCCTCCCGGCCCGACGGTGACGTTTCCGCCGCCCTGGAAGGATTTGCCTTTCCACTTGAGATCAAACTTGCCCTCTCCGGGCTTGTTCAGATCGGTCTCGATGGTGAGCGGCCCGATCGATCCCTCGCACGGAAAGTCACTTTCCGTCTTTGGCTGGATGTCCCAAGCCAGGCGGTCCTTCAGGTGATCGAGATATGCCTGCCATTCTTCCTGGGCCAGCAGTTCGAGCAAGGCGCGTACCGCTGGCTCGCACTGGATCTGCATACTCCTGGCTTCCGATGCCAGGTCTCGATCCATGCCGCTGCGCGCCTCGTTCTTGAACCAGAGGGCCTGATCCCGCAGGTAGAGGACCGTGCCGCCGTGAACGCCGGCCGGCGGGTTCACGTGCCGCTCGTACACCGGGAGGATGTGCGAGTTGACCATCCGGAGAAAGATCTGCTCCTCGTCGTACCTCGGAAGCTTTCGAAAACGCATCTTGCGGAACTGGCGGACGGCGTAGTCGCGCACCTGGAGATACTCATTCTCCGCCTCGATTACCCTCCGGGTGGCGACGCGGTCGAAGTTTCGGGCGGCGGTATTGTGACGCTGGCGGCTGGCGTTCTCCCAGACCTCGTAGAGCTGCTTCCAGACGCCGCACCAGCGCGCGTCCTCGCGAGTCCCGCAGGGGTCGTTGCGGCAGGCTTGCCGGCGTTCCATGTGCGCCTTGCTGGCGGCGTCTTTGTCGCGGAAGTATTCCTTGTAGGCGCCCTGGGCGAGCCCCCCGTACCATCCTCCGGTAGAGGTAGGAAGGTGGCGGCTCTCGCGGGCCAGGACGGGTGCGTCGAGCCCGAGCGCGTCGGCCCAGAGCAGCAGCGGGCTGCCGCTGGTCTTCGTCGCGTCGGGGAAGGAAAGCAACGTGTTGCTGATCTCGGCGTAGTCGTAGATGCTGACGTCGAGGGCGCTGTTGATCTTCACCTGTCGCAGGGTCGGGTCGGCCTCGGCGCGGGCGTCGCGCCTCCCGTCACGGGCGATTTGGACCAGTCTGTTGATGTAGTCGGCGGAAATCTGCTGATCCCCGCGGATGCTGCTGTGAGACAGGCTGCTGACCAGCGTGTCGGCCTGGGCTTTGATCTGACTCAGCGCCCGCTGCGCGTGCTCTTCGAGTTCGCGGAGTGCCTCGTCGAGACCGTCGGGATCGCGCTGTGGCGGCCGCGCCGGCGGCGGCTGACCGGTGTTGATAAATGACGCCTCAGTTTCGATGAGCACGTCGTCGGGAGCCGCGCTGAGGGCCTGATTAATGAACTGCCGGGCCTGGCCGTTGTTGCCGCCGGTCTGGTGGACGATCGCCAGTGCTTCGAAAAGATACGGCGAGCGATTACCCATCTCGTATGCGCAATTCAAGAATTGCAGCGCATCCTGCGTCTTGCCTAACTGATAGAGGTAGATGCCGGCGTTGGTCACGGTCTCGCCGGTCCACCGGATCTCAGCGGCCTTCAGTCCGGCCCACGCTGCAACCGTCGCCCCACCCGTGAGTGAAGCCGCGGCGGCATACCCGCCCCAGGCTTTCTCCGTGGAGACGCCCGGGCCAGGCTTTGCGACATACTGCTCTGCCGCTGTCTTCAGCTGTGCGGCCAGAGAAGCCTCCAATTCGGCGCGCAGGACACCGGCACGGTCTCGCGTGCGTTGGCATTGCTCGGACAACGTCACCTGAGCAACTGGGGCAACGCCGATTGCGGGGAGCTTTTTGCCCTCGGCGGGAGGAGGCGTCGGCGTGGACACCGGCATCTGCTGCCCGGCCGCAGGCTGTGGTGTCCCGGCAAAAAGCTTGGCGCCGAGCATCAGAGCCAGAACCGACACATCGATTCGCAGCCAGATCTTCTTCCTCATACCTTGTTTCCGCGTGGCAGCGGCCGGGCGCTCAATGGCACGGTACGCCGACCGGCCCGAGGGCCCAGAAATCCATCTTGTAGTCGACGAGGCCCTTCGGCGAAAGGAGCACGAACGGGAAGCTCACGCTGATGCTCGCGGAGTCCAGAACAATCGTCGTCATCGGGTCGGCCTTGAGCACGCCGCCGGCGTTCCCCCACCACTCCCACGCGAAGCCCACGAGCACGCATCCGTTCTTGAGGTTCCCGGTGACAGTGTCGATCCCGGAACGGTAGGCCGTGTCCGTCTGGTGGAGTCCGCGAAGCGTGTGGCTGGCGTTCGCAGCGCAGTCGTCGTGGTAGTGGCCGGCGGAGCACGTCTGCTTAAGATCCGCGAGCGTGAGCTTCGTGACGTCGCGCGCCGCATGAAACTCAGCGGGGATTTCGTTGCTGAACTGAAGGTCCTTCCGGATGACCTGGAGCTTCGAAAACTGGTCCTTGACGCCGCTAAGGGGCGGTACGACCGCCCTGATCGCGTTGCCGTGCCACTGAACGATCTGGAGCTTCTGGAACCCTCCCGGGAAGTCACCCAAGAACCGGAGGTCGCTGGCCGGGTCCTTGAGGCCGAACCCGCACCCGTTGAGTGTGATCTCGTCGCCGGGCTCGAGCGGCGGGGCTGCCGAAATGTCCGTGATTTTCGGCTTCGAGCAGGAGTCCGGGGTCGGCGCGAGTCCCGAGTTCAGGACGTGCGGGAAGTGGGACCCGACTTTCGCGCGCTTTTGCGAGAGGCGCAGTTTTTCCTTGTCGAGGAGCTTCATCCGGGTCGCTGAGAAATCCGGCGGGGCCTGATTCCGGCTGCCCGGCGGCTTGAAAGCGGTCATCCGGCGCCGGAGGGCTCCCATCTCCGCGAGGAACTGGGCTTTGGTCATCCTCCTGCCGTCAAATTCCACGAGCGCGTTGTCCGGCAGAGAGTCGAACGCAGCCGCCGGGAGCTTCCCGAGGTCGACGGCAGTCGGGGTCGCGGAAAGAGCGCCGCGGGAGATGAAGAGGAGGATCAGGCCGAGCGCCAGCCGCCGCATCGCACACCTCCGATTGAGCGTTCGAAGAATACCCGAACCGCTCTGGGTTAGGATTCCGGCACCCCATGAGCGCGGTGACCGGCGAGATCGTTCACGCCGACGGGCGTGTCGAGCTGGCGGACGCGTCCGCCCTCCTCGGGAGCGCTCTTTACAACGAGGATCTCGCTCCCGTCCCCGTCGCCCGGCGCACCTGGACGACCTACAACTACGCGGCGCTGTGGATCTCGATGGCGCACTGCATCCCGACGTACATGCTGGCCTCGGGCCTCATGAGCAGCGGGATGAGCTGGAAGCAGGCGCTGTTCACGATCCTTCTCGGCAACACGATCGTCCTCGCGCCGATCCTCCTGAACTCGCATCCGGGCACGAAATACGGCATCCCGTTCCCGGTCTTCGCGCGCGCCGCGTACGGCACCCGGGGCTCGAATCTGCCGGCGCTCATGCGCGCTCTCGTCGCGTGCGGCTGGTTCGGCATCCAGGCGTGGATCGGCGGCGAGGCCCTCCACACGTTCTTCGCGGCGGTGATCCCGGGCTGGCCGACGCTTCTCGGCACGGGCTTCTCGGGCCACACGACTACGGAGTGGCTCTCGTTCCTGATGTTCTGGGGCCTGAACATCTTCGTCATCTACAGAGGCATGGACGTCCTCCGGAAGGTCGAGAACTGGGCGGCGCCGTACGTCCTCGTCGTCACGCTCGTCCTCCTCGTCTGGGCCGTCCGGGAAGCCAGGGGCCTCGGGCCTCTCCTCGCGCAGCCCGGCAAGTTCCCGACGATCTCGGAGTTCTTCCCGGTCTTCATCCCGTCCCTCACGGCGATGATCGGCTTCTGGGCCACGCTGTCGCTCAACATGCCGGACTTCACGCGCTTCGGCCGCAGCCAGAGAGAGCAGGTCGTGGGGCAGGTCGTCGCGCTCCCCACGACGATGTTCGCGTTCGCGGCGATGGGCGTCCTCATCACGAGCGCGAGCGCGATCATCTTCGGCGAGGCGATCTGGGACCCGGTCAAGCTCGTCGGGAAGTTCACGAACCCGCTCGTCGTCGCCATCGCGATGTTCTCGGTCGTCGTCGCGACCCTCGCCGTCAACATCGCGGCGAACGTCGTCTCCCCCGCGAACGACTTCGCGAACCTGCTCCCCCGCCACATCAGCTTCAGAACCGGCGGCCTCATCACGGGCCTCATCGGCATCGCGATGCAGCCCTGGCGCCTGCTCGCGGATCCGAAGGGCTACATCTTCACGTGGCTGCTCGGCTACTCGGGAGGCCTCGGCTCGATCGCGGGTGTCCTCATCGCCGACTACTGGATCGTGAGGAAGAAGACGCTCGACCTGAAGGCGCTCTACCTGAAGGACGGCGCGTACGGCGGATGGAACCCGCCTGCCGTCGTCGCGACGTTCGCGGGCTGCGCCCTGGCCTGGGGTGGCCTCCTGGTCCCGTTGCTCCGGCCCCTCTACGACTACGCGTGGTTCGTCGGTTTTCTTGCGTCAGGCGTCATTTACATACTCCTGATGCGCGTCCGCCCGGTCGACGCCCCCGAGGCCAGCTGACCCCGGCTCTCTTCTTGCTTTCCGGAACGCAGCGCGCCACCCCGGCGCGCCTTCGGGAGGAAGAAATGAGGATTTCTTTGAAAGGAAAGACAGCTGCGGGCGCTCTCTTCGCCATCCTTGCGGCGGCTGCCTGGGGCCCGCTCTTCGTATTCACTTTCAAAGAAAATCCTCTTGCAGCTTCGCCTTCCGACGGGCCTGGCCGCCTGGCCGCGTTGCTCTCGTCGCGCCACTCCGAGATCGAGCAGATGAAAGCCGGGCTCGCGGCCGGCGAAGCCCGGCCCGAGTGGACGCGCCTCAGAGCCGCGATCGACGCAGCAGCCCGCCAGCGCGACGCGGCATGGGCCGGCCTCTATTGGTACACGGACCTTCCGCAGGCCCTCGCGGCCGCGAAGCGCGAGGGAAAGCCCGTACTGTCGCTACGCCTCCTCGGCAAGCTCGACGAGGAGCTCAGCTGCGCGAACAGCCGTTTCTTTCGCACCGCGCTCTACGCGAACACGGCGATCTCTGACGAGCTGCGCCGGAACTGGATCCTCCACTGGGAATCCGTCCGCCCGGCACCGAAGGTCACGATCGACTTCGGCGACGGCCGCATCCTGAACCGCACGATCACGGGCAACAGCCTGCACTACGTCCTCGACGCCGAGGGACGACCGCGCGACGTGATGCCGGGGCTCTGGGGACCCGGAGATTTTCTTAGAAGGTTAAGAGAAGAAAAGGGCGCCGTGGCTGCGGCGGGGCGCACGATCGACTCGAATTCCCTCCTCCTCATGCGCGCGAAGGCGCCTCGGATGGACGACGCCGCGTTCGCGCGACTGGTCGCAGCATTCGAGCGGACTCTCGAGCAGGACAGCCGACGCAACGCGGAGATGCGTCTCGCGATCCTGCCGTGGCTGAGTTCTTCGCCCTCGCTCCCCGCGCTCACCGAGCGCATCTACCGTGAGGCGTTCCTCACGCCGCGCTCGGACCCGTGGCTCGGGCTCGTCGCGCCCGATGCGTACGCCGCGATCGAGGGCGATCCCGCACCCGGCCCCGGCGGCCCGGACGCGCTCAGGGCCGGAGCACTCACGGCTTCGAAGATCCTCGTCGAGAGGCCGCTCCTCGCGAAGGTCGCGCCCGCGGGCCGCTGACGTCGATCGAGAATCGAGGCATGGTTCGTGAGGTGGCTTGGCAGAGTTCGTCCTGATCAGGAGACGGTCCACCCCTGACCAATCGGCACAATCCGTGCTTGACACTTCGTGACCGCAGACTCGCTGCCGATGGACCGACCGACGATCACCTTCCTGACGCTCCTCCTCGGGCTCACGACGGGCGTTTGGCCCATCGAGATCGCCGTGGGCCCGGGCGTCGCGGCAGTGGAGTTGAGGCTCGATGGCCGGACGGTCGCGACGCTCACGCAGGCGCCCTGGAAAGCCTCCATCGACCTCGGCCCTGAACCGGAACCGCACGAGCTCCTCGCGATCGGGCGCGACGCTGCCGGCGCGGAGATCGCACGGGCGCGGCAGATGGTGAACATGCCCCGCCCCCCGGCCGAGGCATCGCTCGTCCTCCTGCCCGGATCGGGTGGACGCGGGCGCCGCGCGCGGTTGACGTGGCAGAACACGCTCCGGATGCCTCCCGAGAGAATCGCGGTGACGTTCGACGGCCAGCCGGTCCCTCTCGAACCGACGAAGGAGATCGCCCTCCCCGAGTACGTTCCCGAGCAGGTTCACTTCCTGCGCGTCGAGCTCGACTTTCCCGACAATCTCGTGGCGTCGACAGAGCTCATCTTCGGAGGCCGCGACCGGGACGAGGCACGCGCGGAGCTGACCGGCATTCCGGCGCTCTTCGCGGGGACGAGCCGGACGGCCGCCGACCTCGACGGGGCCTTCCTCGCCGGCGGGAATCCGGTGCGCGTGTCCGCCGTCGAAGAGGGTCCCGGCGAGATCGTCGTCGTTCGCGACGAGGAAGCGCGCGCGCCGCTCGGCGGACTGAAATCGGGGTCCCTCGTCAACCGCATCTTCGAACGCGACCTTCGGCCCGACCAGAAGATCCGGTTCTGCTGGCCCGTGACGCTCCCCGAAGGCGAGGCCTCCGAGAGTTACGACGTCTTTCTGCGCTCGGGCGACCTCGTCGGAAAGTCCGGCGGCCTCCAGCGGCTCCTCACCGTCCCGAACGCGCCCGCTTTCGCGAACAGGCCGCGCTTCGCGGACGCGATCGCCGTCGCGGCGCGCTCGGCTGCCGGGCGGAACCGGGCCCGCGCCGTGCTCTTCCTCTACGGCGGCTCACCCGACTCGAGCCGACTCGCGCCCGAAGTCGTGCGCCGATACCAGGCGAAGCTTCGGGTTCCTCTCTACGTCTGGGCCGTGGATGCGCCCAGCGCGCGGAAGGCCGCCCGGTGGGGCAAGGTGTCCCCGGTTCGAAATTACCCCGAGTTTCTGGCGGCGGCCGGGACGCTTCTCGACGAGGTGGCCGCCCAACGGATCGTCTGGGTGGAGGGCGTGCATCTCCCGCAATCCATCACGGTCTCGCCGGGGGCTTCGGGTATCCGGGTCGCCGAGTGAGGCGTCGCAGGGTCCTTCTCGCCTGTGCCGCGCTCCTGCCGTTCATCGCGCCGCCCGCTCGCGCCCAGGCGCGCGCATCGGCCTCCAGGCCTCCCTGCACGCCCGCCGCGCGCGGCGAGACTGTCGAGATCCCGGAAGGTACGCGGCTCTTCGCGAAGCCGGGACACGGAGCGGACGCGCTCACGACCGTGGACACGGACCTGACGCTGCCAGTGAGATCGCGCTGCGGCGACTGGATCGAGGTGACGTACGACGGTCTCCGGGGCTACGTCCTCCCGGGCGACGCGTACATCCCGCCGCTCGACATCGGCGTCACCGCGGCCGTCGACGTGACGGCCGGCTCTTTCGACGAGCGGCTCGTGGACGCCCGCTCCGCGATGAAGGACCGGGCGCGGGAGGTTCCGCTCGGGCCCTGGACGGCGGTGACCGACGCGCCTGCGGAGGATCTCGAGCCGCTCGCCCGGGTCGCGGCCCACGTCGCCGACGGCTTCGCCGAGCGCTACGGCCTCTCGCCGGCGCCGCCCGGCGAGCAGGCGATCGCGCTCTTCACGCGCCTGAAGGACTACCGCGCGTTCCTCGACGCGGGCGGCCACCCGAACGCGCTGCGCACGCGCGTCGGCGGAGTCGACCTCAGCGCGCGAAGCCACGTCGAGGGCGGGATCGTGGCCTCGAGCCTTCGCGACGGCCCCAAGCTCGCGCGCATCCATCTCGTCCACGAGCTGACGCACCTTCTCCAGCGCCGCGCCTTCCCGGGGCCGCTCCCCCGCTGGCTCTCGGAGGGCATGGCCGAGGATCTCGCGTGGTGCCGTGTCGACGCCGCCGGCCGGCTCGACCTCGGCTCGATCCAGGGCCTCTTCTTCATGAAGGGGGGAGTCCGGATCGACGTCGACTCGCAGGGGCCGAGCGAAGCGCTCCGCGATTACGTCGGAATGCTCCGCGACCGCTTTCGCCCGGCGATGCGCCCGCCGCGCCGGCAGAATCCCGCCCTCGAGGACCTGCTCGCGAGCGACCAGCCGCGCCTCGGAACCGTTCAATCGGGGTTCGTGCGGGGCGTTTCGCGCCGCGTGGTCACCGGCGCGGGCCTCTTCGTGCGCTTCCTCCTCGACGGCTAGCGCGACCTCACGCCGCCCCACCCGCCTTTCGGCGAGACGAAGCTCGGCCCGAGGGCGCAGCGCTTCCGTTCGTTCCTCGCGTCGGTGGCGGCCGGCGGGCCATCGTATCCGGGGGCGTTTTTCGGCGCCATGAAGGCCGACCCCGCGACCCTCGACAAAGAGTTCGACGCCTGGATCCTGACGCGCCTCGCGGCCAACTACTACTGAGGCGGCGCCGATCGCACGTCGAAGGTCGACACGCGCCTCGGGCGCTCCTCGGGCGGCCAGGGTTACTCGTTGCGAAGAACCGCCTCGAGCTCTCGCTCCTCCGGAACTTCCGCATGTAACACAAGCTTGACGCGCCCGCGCTTGTCGACCAGGAACGCCGTTCTCGCTGCGAACCCGAAATCGGGAAGGTACGCGCCGTACTGTTGTGCGACAGCGCCACGTGGCTGGAAATCCGAGAGGAGCGGGTAGCGAATTTGGTGGGCTTTGGCAAACGCGCTGTGGCTCCAAACGGAGTCGACTGAAATGCCGAGTACTTGAAGACGGTTGGAGTATGTAGGAAACATCTTCGCGCATTTCATGTGCTCCGATGAGCACACCGGTGACCAATCCAACGGGTAAAACATCACCAGGACGTCGATGCTCCCGCGGTATTGCGTGAGGGTGACTGTGCGACCGGTCACCGCGCCGGTGTCACCGTCATCTGGAGACGGCAGCGGCTCGACAAGGATCGCCGGAAGCGAAAAGTCTGGCGCAATGTCGCCGACGTTGATCATAGGTGCCTCCAAGGTGCGGCGCTGGACCATGGAGAGTCGTAGTCGCCGCGGTCAAGTGGAAACCGATTCTATCGCCGCCACACCTGGTCGAAGCCCTAAGGGGCGCCCTTCACCTCGAAGGTCGAGTCCGGCAGGCTCTTCTTCTCGTAGTCGAGGTACTCGACGACGGTCGTGCCCGGCCGGAGCGCGTCGACGATCGTCATCTTCGCGAGCGACAGGACGCCGTGGTACGGGCGGTATTCGTCGAAAACCGTCTCCCGCGCGGTCTTTCCGGAGAAGACGAGAAACACGGCCTTGCGGTACAGGCCTTCCGGCTCGTCGATCCACACGCGCACGACCGGATAGGACGGTCTCTTCCCGGGCTTCGCCGTGAGCCGCAGGACGACGCAGCTCCTGCCGTTCAGGACGTCGGTCCGTTCCACGATCGCGTCGTAGTCTTCCGCGAAGCGCGTGCGCGACATGTCCGCCGCCGAGAACCCGCCCTCGAGGCGATGGCTCTTCGGCACGCGGATCGGGTTCCTCGTGTTCGGCAGGAGAAGCCACACGTCGTCTCCCACCTGCACGACGGACTTTCCGACGTCGGAAGGGTTCAGGAACCGGATGCGCGACTTGTCGCGACCTTTCGCCTCGACCGAGAACATCCCCGTGAACGGCGGCGCTCCCGGCTTCGTCGTCGTGACGCGCAGCGAGAGGACGACCTCCGGCCAGGCTTCCTTGACGCGGTCGGCGCGCGCCAGCAGCGCCGCGGGATCCTGGGAGGATGCTGCTTCGGAAAAGAGAACAAGAGAAAAGAGAAAGAAAGATTTGCTTAGAAAGGGAAGAGGGGAAAGACGAGCAAATCGCTCTTTCTCAAACATGCCCGAGAGCCTCGACCGGATTCAGCCGCGCCGCGCGGCGTGCGGGCCACCAGGCCGCGATGAGGCGCGTGAGCGACATGATCGCGAATCCGAGGCCGTAGGCGAGCAGGATGAAGTCCACGTGCAGGAGGTTTCCCTTGGTGCCGCCCGGCGGGGGCGGCAGCATGATGCCGGATGCGGTCAGGAACAGCCGCAGGACGAACGACGCGACCGCGCCGACGGCCGAGCCGACGACGCCGAGGAGAAGGCCCTCGAGCAGGAAAAGCGTCCGGATCTGCCCGCGCTCCATGCCGATCGCGAGGAGCGTCCCGATCTCGCGCGTCCTCTCGAAGACCGACATCGTCATCGTGTTCGCGGTCGCGAGAATGACGACCGTCGCGAGGATGAGGCCCATGAAGAAGAAGATCGAGACGTAGAGCAGCTTGACCTGCTTGTAGAACGCGGCGGTCTCGAGCCAGGTCTTCACGACGACGGGCCGGCCCGCGGCCGCGAGCGTGGCGGCGATGCCGCGCGCCGCCGCGTCCACCTCGACGCCGTCCTTCAGGAGAACCACCACCGTGTTCGCCCTGCCCTCGACCTTCAGGAGTCTCGCGGCGGAGCGATACGGCAGGAAGAGCAGGCGGTCGTCGATCTCCTTGATCGGATAGGACAGGACCGCCACCACGCCGGCATCCACCGCGTTCAGGCCGCCGTCCGGCGTCGTCGTCATGACCGTGACGAGGTCCCCCGTCTTCGCCCCGATCGCGCGGGCCAGGCCGGAACCGAGCATGACGTCGTCCGCGTCGGGGTTCGAAAAGAACGCACCCGAGACGACGGTGTCCGACGCGAGCGACGCGCCGCGCTCGAGCGCGGGGACCGTGCCGATCCCGAGGTAGGCGCCGCTCTTGTCGCCCTTCACGACGAGCCCGAAGAACGAGAGCTTCGGCATGGCCTGCGCGACGTTGGCGTCCCGGGCGAGGAGCGCCGAGAGCCCCTCCCAGTCGTCGAGAAGGATGACCGAGGCCTCGTCATCCGTCTTTCCGGCGGCCTTCGGATCGAGGAGCCTCAGGTGCCCGCCGGTGCCGCGAATCGTGGCGGTCCGGAGCGACGTGAAGGTCTGCGAAACGAATCCCGCCGTCATCGTCACGGCGACGAAGCCGACGACGACGATCGAGCCGGTGAGAAGCGTGCGTCGCGCGTTTCGGCGGAGATTCCGCGCCGCGAGACGGACCCACCGGCTCACGTGCGCGCTCCCACGGACGCCCTGTCGTCCGCGACGATTCGTCCGTCGAGAAGCTGAATCCGCCGTTCGGCCCGCTCGACAATGCGCGGATCGTGGCTGGAGAACAGGAACGCCACTCCGCGCGCGCGATGCAGCTCCTCGAAGAGGTCGAGGAGGCGCTTCGCGGTCTCGGAGTCGAGGGAAGCCGTGGGCTCGTCCGCGAGGATGAGGACCGGTTCGCCCACGAGGGCGCGGGCGACCGCGACGCGCTGCCGCTGCCCGCCCGAGAGGGCGTCCGGCCTCCTGTCCTCGAGACCCGCGAGGCCCACGGCGGCGAGAGCGGCACGGGCGCGCGCGGCGCAGGCCTCTTCGGGGAGCCCGCGAATCCAGAGGGCGAGGGCGACGTTCTCTTCCGCCGAAAGGACCGGCACGAGCTGATACGCCTGAAAGACGAAGCCGAGCTTCTCGCGCCGGAGGCGTGAGCGCGCGCGCTCGTCCAGAGCCGAAGCGTCTTTCCCGTCGAAGACCAGAACTCCCGAATCCGGAAGGTCGAGGAGGCCGAGCAGGTTCAGGAGCGTCGTCTTGCCGCTGCCCGAGGGCCCCGCGAGGACCGCGAATTCGCCGGCATGAAGGGTGAGGGATGCATCGGACACGCCCACGACGCGCTCCTCGCCGAGGCGATAGATCTTCGTGAGGCCGCGGGCCTCGAGGATCGACACGCGGGGAGTATAGGGGCCGTCAGTCGCGCGCGAGCCGTCGCGCGTCGGCGAGGAGCTTCTCGACGCTCACGGTCTCGAGGCCGTCGTAGTAGCCCCGGATCTCCCGCCGGGCGTCCACGAGAACGAACCGGGAAGAATGGAGGATCGGCTCCGGGTCGTCGGCGTGCCCGTCCACGATTGCGAGCTTGAATCCCTCGCCCGCGAGCGCGCGCACGGCCGGACGGTCGCCCCTGAGGAACGTCCAGCGCTCCGGGTCCGCGCGATGCTGGCGCGAATACGTCGCGAGATCGGCGAGGGTGTCGTGGTCCGGGTCCACGTCGAAGGACACGAACCGGACTCGTGGCTCGTCCTTCAGGGACGACGCGAGCGCCGCCATCCGCTCGGACATCATCGGGCAGTACCCGCCGCAGCGCGTGAAGATGAAGTCCGCGATCCACGCCTTTCCCTCGAGATCCCGCGCGGCGACCGGACGGCCGCGCTCGGAAGTGAACGCGAAGTCCGGAACACGCCCGTGCCTCGGCAAATCCGTCGCGCGGCCACGGCTCATGAACGCGTAGACGAGCTGATGCAGGCCCAGCATGCCGAGGACGACGGCGACGCCCAGACCGGCGAGCCGGAGCCCTTTCAAGGCGCAGCCTGAACGGGCGCCGACGCCGTCTTCACGTCGGCGAGGAGGTCCTTCCGTTCGATGCCGGCGCCGAAATACTTCGCGACGATCCGCCCGGAGCGGTCGAGAACCACGGTCTGAAACCCGTGGAAGATGTCGCCATCCTTGTCCCGGCCGACGCTCACGCCCCAGTCATGAACGACCTTGCCGACGGCCTCCTTCGTCCCCGTGAGGAAGACGATGTCGCGCGGCGAGAGACGGCTCTCCTTCATGTGCTGCTTCAGCCTCGCGGGAGTGTCGACCTCCGGATCGAAGGACACCGCGAGGACGATCGGACGATCCTTCGCGGACCGGCCCTTTCCGGCCTGTCGCGCGGCCTCGATGCATTCGTCGACGACGAGCGGACAGGCCCCCGGACAGCTCGAGAAGATGAACGTGACGATGAGCGGGCGGCCCGCTCCGTCCTTCGAGAGCGTGAAGGGCTTCGCGTCCTGCGTGAGGAGCGTGAAGTCGGCGGCCGGCTTGCTCTCGCCGTCGAGTCGGTTCGCGCGGTTCCCGTCGGACTGTCCGGCGCCGGGCAGCGCCGCCGCCAACAAGAAGGTCCCGAGGAAGACGGGGACTCTCCTCATTTCGGCTTTTCTCCCGCCGCGGCCTTGCGCAGGTCTTCCACGAGCTCCTTCGCCTCCCAGTCGTTGCCGCGGCGGATCGAATAGACGGTCCCGTCGGGCGCGATGACCGCGGTCGCGAGGCTGTGCACGAACTGCTCGCCCGTCTTCAGGTAGGTGAGGCCGAAGAAGCCCGCGAACTCCTTGATGTGCTCGAGCGTTCCCGTCGCGAAGCGCCAGTGCCCCGGCGCGACTCCCGGCACCCCTCTCAGGAACGGGTCGCGGAACGCCTTGAGCACCGCGGGCGTGTCGTAGGCCGGATCGAAGCTGACCGAAAGAAGCCTCGTCCTGGCGTAGAGCTTCGGGTCAGCCGCGAGGAGGCGCTCCACCTCCGAGAAGTTCAGGTTCATGCGAGGGCAGAAGTCCGGGAGCGGGCAGCGCGTGAAGATGAACGTAACGCCGACCGCCTCGCCCTTGTGAGTCGCGAGCGAGAACGCCTTCCCCTCCTGATCCACGAGAGCCGTGGCAGGCGCGGCGTCCCCCGGTTTTCCGTGACGTCCCTGCGCGGGAATCGTCTCGAGGGCCGTCGTCCCGGGAGGTCGTGAGACGACGATTCCTTCGAGATGCGAGCTGCGATCGCCCACGAGGAGCTTCGCTTCGACCGTGTCGCCGGGCTTCAGGTCGTCGAGGATCTTCGCCGCGCCGACCGCGAAGGGCATGGTCATCGCGTCCATGTAGCCGGGCACCGCTTCGTGCTTCAGCGTCACCTTTCCGCCGGCGCGGTCCACCGAGACGACGACGCCCTTCAGGGGATAGGGTTTCTCGAGGCCCGGGGACACCGCGGCCTTCGGGGCTGCGGGCTCCGGGGGTTTTCGGCAGGCGGCCCCTGCGGACGCGAGGACCGCGAGGACGAGGAGGGCTCTTTTCATCTTCACCATCCGAGGACGTACGCGAACATGAGCGGCGCCACGATCGTGGCATCCGATTCGATGACGAATCGAGGCGTCTTCTCCCCGAGCTTCCCCCATGTGATCTTCTCGTTCGGGACGGCGCCGCTGTAGCTCCCGAGGCTCGTCGTCGAGTCGCTGATCTGGCAGAAGTAGGCCCACAGGGGCACGCCCTCGCGCCGGAGGTCCTGGTGGAGCATCGGCACGACGCAGATCGGGAAGTCTCCCGCGATGCCGCCGCCGATCTGGAAAAAGCCGACGGGCGACACGGGAGCCGTCGCCGTGTACCACTCCGCGAGGGACGCCATGTACTCGATGCCGGTCCGCACCGTGTGGACGTTCTTGATCTCCTTCTCGATGCAGTGCGCCGCGAAGATGTTCCCGAGCGTGGAGTCCTCCCAGCCGGGCACGAACATCGGCAGGTTCTTCTCCGCCGCCGCGAGGAGCCACGAGTTCTTCGGATCGATCTGGTAGTGCTCCTTCAGCTTCCCGGAGAGAAGGATCCGGTACATGAACTCGTGCGGAAAGTACCGCTTGCCCTCGCGGTCCGCGGCCGTCCACTCGTCGAGCACGGCCCGCTCGATCCGCCGGATCGCTTCCTCCTCGGGAATGCAGGTGTCCGTGACGCGGTTCAGGTGCCGCGCGTGGAGCGCGGTCTCCTCCGCGGGGCTCAGCTCGCGGTAGTGCGGGATGCGCACGTAGTGGTCGTGCGCCACGAGGTTGAACACGTCTTCCTCGAGGTTCGCTCCCGTGCAGGTGATGGCGTGGACCTTCCCCTGCCGGATCATCTCGCCGAGAGAGAGTCCGATCTCGGCCGTGGACATCGCACCCGCCATCGTCAGAAACATCTTTCCGCCGCCCTTCAGGAGGGTGTTCCAGGCTTCGGCCGCGTCCACGAGAGTCGCGGCGTTGAAATGGCGGAAATGATTCTTCAGGAACGCGCTGATCGTCATGGAAGGAGCATAGGAAGAAGACGTGAAGTTGCCAAGCGAGATCCCGTAGG
>JAMQPJ010000662.1 GCA_023717585.1 Thermoanaerobaculia bacterium | reverse complement strand
CCCGCGACGCTTTTCTCGAAGGTCTGGGACCTCCATACGGTGCGGACGCTGCCGACCGGACAGACGCAGGTCTTCGTGGGCCTCCATCTCGTCCACGAGGTCACGAGCCCGCAGGCCTTCGACATGCTGCGCGCGCACGGCTGGAAGGTGCGGTTCCCGACGCGCACGGTCGCGACGGTGGACCACATCGTCCCGACGGCGAGCCTCGTGCGGCCCTTCGCCGACGCCCAGGCCGAGGAGATGCTCACCTCGCTGCAGCAGAACTGCAAGGACCACGGCGTCCCGCTGCACGACTTCGGCTCCCAGGAGCAGGGCATCGTGCACGTGATCGGTCCCGAGCTGGGGCTCACGCAGCCCGGCATGACGATCGCGTGCGGGGACAGCCACACGTCCACGCACGGCGCGTTCGGCGCGCTCGCGTTCGGCATCGGGACCTCGCAGGTGCGCGACGTCCTCGCCTCGCAGTGCCTCGCTTTGGACCCGCTGAAGGTGCGACGCCTCGACATCGGTGGCACGCCGGCGCCCGGCGTCTATGCGAAGGACGTCATCCTCGCGATCATCCGCCGGCTCGGCGTGAAGGGCGGCGTCGGCTACGCGTACGAGTACGGCGGCGAGGCCGTGTCCAAGATGTCGATGGAAGAGCGCCTGACGCTCTGCAACATGTCCATCGAGGGCGGCGCGCGCGCGGGCTACGTGAACCCCGACGCGACGACGTTCGCGTACCTGAAGGGGCGCCCCGCGGCGCCTCCCGGCGCCGCCTGGGATCGCGCGCTGGCCTGGTGGGT
This sequence comes from Thermoanaerobaculia bacterium, assembly GCA_023717585.1. Taxonomy (GTDB): domain Bacteria; phylum Acidobacteriota; class Thermoanaerobaculia; order UBA5066; family UBA5066; genus Fen-183. Next base: position 3,928 of record JAMQPJ010000662.1, on the reverse strand, counting down.
CTCGATGGCCTCCGACGCGGACGCGCCGTACGACGATCGCGTGACGTTCGACGCCGGCGCGCTCGAGCCGCACGTGACCTGGGGAATCAACCCCGGGCAGAGCGTGGGTGTGTCGGGCCGCGTCCCGAAGGCCTCCGACGAGGTGCCCGAGGCGCGCGCGCAGGTCGCCGAGGCGCTCGACTACATGGGCTTTTCCGGCGGTGAGACGATCTCCGGCACGAGGATCGACGTCGCGTTCATCGGCTCCTGCACGAACGGCAGGCTGTCGGACCTCCGCGAGGCGAGCCGCGTCGTCGTGGGCCGCAAGGTCGCGCCGCACGTGAAGGCGCTCGTCGTCCCCGGCTCGAACGCGGTGCGCGCCGCCGCCGAGAAGGAGGGCCTCGACGCGATCTTCCGAGACGCGGGCTTCGAGTGGCGCGGCGCGGGCTGCTCGATGTGCCTCGCGATGAATCCGGACCGGCTCGAAGGGCGGCAGGTGTGCGCGTCCTCGTCGAACCGCAACTTCAAGGGGCGGCAGGGGAGCCCGACCGGCCGAACGCTCCTCATGAGTCCCGCGATGGTCGCGGCGGCCGCGCTCGCGGGCGAGGTGGCCGACGTGCGGCCGATGCTCGGAGGGACGCGATGACGCTCCCCGCGATCCGGCGCGTCTCGGGCACCGCGCTTCCGCTGCGCGGCGACGACGTCGACACCGACCGCATCATCCCCGCGCGCTTCCTGGTCTCGATCACGTTCGATGGGCTCGGCGCGCACGCGTTCGAGGACGACCGCAAGGCCCTCCAGGCGAGGGGCGAGACCCACCCGTTCGACGACGCGCGATTCCGGGGCGCGCGCATTCTCCTCGTGAACCGCAACTTCGGCTGCGGATCGTCGCGCGAACACGCCCCGCAGGCGCTTTTCCGCGGCGGGATCCGGGCGGTCGTCGGCGAGTCGTTCTCGGAGATCTTCTTCGGGAATTCCGTGGCCATCGGCCTTCCGTGCGTGACGCTGCCGCGCGAGACCCTGCAGGAGCTGCAGACGCTCGTCGGAGGCGCGCCGAAATCCGCTCTCTCTCTCGATCTCGAGGCGAAAACGCTCGCCGTGGAGGGGAGGACGATCCCCGTTTCGATCCCCGAGAACGCGCGCGAAGCGTTCCTCTCGGGGCACTGGGACGGGACGTCGATGCTGCTGGAACGGTTCGGCGAGGTGGAGGCGCTCGCGAGACGCCTCCCTTACGTCGTCGGGTTCTGAGCGCGCAGCGTCTTCACCATGTCGAGGAACGCGTGGGCGGCGTTCCCGAAGTTGCCGGCGGCCCGGTAGACGAGTCTGAGATCGCGCGGGCGGCGGAGCTCGGGGAGGAGCGTCGCCGCGAGGCGGCCGGCCTCGATCTCCGAGAGCGCCGTGCGCCGGGGAAGCAGGGCGACGCCCATGCCGCGTTCGACGGCGCGCTTGACTCCGTCGAGGCTCGGAAGGGAGACCTTGATGTTCAGCGGGATGCCGCGCTCGGCGAACTTGCGGAGCACGCGCTCCCGGGCAGGCGACGGGTCGCTGTGCGCGACGACGGTCGCCCGGCCGAACTCCTCGAGCGTCACGCGGCTCATCTTCGCGAACGGGTGCGTCGGATGCGACAGGACTACGAGCTCGTCCGAGGCGAGGACGACCGTCTTCAGGCCCTTCTCGGAGGGGACGAACGTCACGACGCCGAAGTCGAGCGCGGCCCCGAGGACCTCGACGCCGAGCAGGCGCGAAGGTGAGCGCTTCACGTCGAACTCGACGCCGGGATGGGCGTCGCGGAAGCGCGCGATGAGCGGAATGAGGACCTCGACACCGGACTCGTTTGCGCCGATCACGACCCGGCCGCGCTTCATGTCCTTCAGGTCCTTGACGGCCCGCTCGGCTTCCTCGGCCACGTTCAGAAGGCGCTCGGCGTAGTCCTTCAGCGTGCGGCCCGCTTCCGTGAGACGGGCCTCGCGCGTCGTGCGGTCGAACAGGGATTCGCCGAGAACCGTCTCGAGACGGCGCACGGCCTGGCTCACGGCGGACTGGGTGCGGAAGAGGCGGACGGCCGCGCGGGAGAAGCTGCGCTCCTCCGCGACCGTGAGAAAGACGCGCAGGGAGAGGACATCCATAAGAAATACTTATGTTAGCAGCAAAAAAATTAGTTTGACGAAATGCCCCCGGCGGGGTGCAATACGCCTCGTGTTGAACCGCGTCCTCGGCCTCCTCGTTATTAACGTCCTCGTCCTTGAGACGAGCGGGGTGCAGGCCGGCTAGGCGAAGGAAACCACGAACAGCCGCCCCGCACCCCGAAAGGGGGCGGGGCTTTTTTGTTGCCGACGGAAAGGAGACGCATCAGGCCATGAGGAGCGACGCCATGAAGAAGGGGCCGGCGCGGGCGCCTGCCCGCGCGATGCTGCGCGCCATGGGCCTCACGCCCGAGGAGATCGCCCGCCCGCTCGTGGCGGTCGTCCACTCCTGGACCGACCTCGGCCCCTGCAACGCGTCCCTCCGCGCCCTCGCCGAGGAGGTCAAGGCCGGCGTCCGCGAAGCCGGCGGGACGCCTTTCGAGTTCGGCACGATCGCGATCTCGGACGGCATCTCGATGGGGACCGACGGGATGCGGGCTTCCCTCGTCTCGCGCGAGGTCATCGCCGACTCCATCGAGCTCGCCGTCATGGGCCACGCCCTGGACGCCGTCGTCGCCCTTTCGGGCTGCGACAAGACGATCCCCGGCTCGGCCATGGCTCTCGCGCGCCTCGATCTCCCGTCCGTCGCGCTCTACGGCGGGTCGATCGAGCCCGGGCGCGTGAACGGGAAGGACGTCACGATCCAGGACGTCTTCGAGGCCGTGGGCGCGCATTCGGCGGGAAAGCTCTCCGAGGCGGGGCTCTGCGACGTCGAGGCGGGGGCCTGCCCGGGCGCGGGCGCGTGCGGCGGCCAGTTCACCGCGAACACAATGGCGACGGCGCTCACGTTCCTCGGGATCTCGCCGATGGGGGCGAACGACGTCCCCGCGACGGATCCGAGGAAGGCCGCGGTCGCGCGCGCCGCCGGCCGGCTCGTCATGCAGCGCCTCGCGGACGGCCTCACGCCCTCGAAGATCCTCACGCGCGCGGCCTTCGAGAACGCGATCACGTCCGTCGCCGCCACGGGCGGCTCGACGAACGCGGTCCTGCACCTCCTCGCGATCGCGCGCGAGGCCGGCGTGCCGCTCTCACTCGACGACTTCGACGCGATTTCGGCGCAGACGCCCATCTTCGTCGACCTGAAGCCGGGAGGGCGCTTCACCGCGCCGGATCTCTCCCGCGCGGGCGGCTCGCGCCTGATCGCGAAGCGGCTGTCTGAAGCCGGTCTCCTGAAGAGCGCGACGACCGTCACGGGCCGGTCGATCCAGGAAGAGGCCGCCGAGGCCAAGGAGACTCCGGGGCAGGAAGTCGTGCGCGACATCGCCCGGCCGCTCAAGAAGACGGGCGGGCTCGCGATCCTGCGCGGCTCGCTCGCGCCCGAGGGCTGCGTCGTGAAGCTCGCCGGGCACGAGCGCCTGAAGCACACCGGAGAGGCGCGCGTGTTCGACGGCGAGATCGCCGCGTTCAAAGCCGTCGAGCGCCGGCAGATCCGCGCGGGCGACGTCGTCGTGATCCGCTGGGAAGGCCCGAAGGGCGCGCCCGGCATGCCGGAGATGCTCGCCGTCACGGCGGCCCTCGTGGGCCAGGGTCTCGGCGAGACGGTCGCGCTCGTCACGGACGGCCGTTTTTCCGGCGCGACGCACGGCCTCATGGTCGGACACGTCTCGCCCGAGGCGGCGGCCGGAGGCCCGATCGCGTTCCTGAGAGACGGGGACCGCGTGACGCTCGACGTCACGGCCCGCCGCCTCGATTTCGAGGTCGGCGACGAGGAGCTGGCCGCGCGGAAGCGCGCGTACCGCGCCCCCGCGCCGAGGGCGACGACGGGC
>JAMQPJ010000256.1 GCA_023717585.1 Thermoanaerobaculia bacterium | reverse complement strand
CCGCGTCGAGGTCGGGGCCGTCGCCGCGCGGGGCGCGAGCGTTGCCGCCGTTGCCGCTGTCGCCGCCGGAGCGGGCGCCGCGGACGCAAGTGGCGCGGCGGCGGCCGACTGCACCGCGACGGGAGCGGGCGGTTCGAAAGCCGCCGATTCGACGGTTGCCTTGGGAACGCTCGCAGCAGCCTCGGCCAGGGCCGAAGCCGCGGGCGCGACTGCGGGAGCAGTCGATGAAGTCGCGACGGGCGCGGAACCTGCCGCGGTCGTCTCCCCTTCGCCCGCCGCGGTCTCGACGGCCTCTCCCTCCTCGCCGGGAGTGCGTTCGACGATCTTGATGCGCTTCAGTGCGGCGCGCTCGGTCTTGGCCTTCGCCGCGGAGGCGCTCGCGGCCGCGGCCGCGGCGGCGGCAGACGGGGCCTGGCGGACGATGAGCGACTTCGGCGCCTGGGTCTTGCCCATGAGGAGCGCCTGCGCCGTCGCGGGGTCGAGCACGGATTCAGCCGTCTTGACGTCGACGCCGATACCCTGGAGCAGAAAGAGAACTTCCTTCGCGGGCTTGCCCATCATCTTGGCGAGCTCGGCGACGGTGAACTTGGCGGACGTGGTCTTCACTTTTCGGGCGTCTCCGTGACCGGGGCGGCGGAACCCTCGGGGGGCTCTTCGTCGCCGGCTTCCTGGAACTCGAGACCTCCTCCGTCCGCGGCCTCCTCGTCTTCCGGCGCATCCTCGAAGGCATGCACGGCCTCGAGAGCGGCGTCGCGCGCGGACTTGTCGACCTTGACCGACGCGAGCGGGTCGTCGCCCTCGCCGGCCTCGGCGTCCACGAGATCGCCGACGGTCGCGTATCCCGCGGCGAGGAACGCGGCGGCCGCGGCCTCGTCGAGATCCGGAACTTCGGAGAGAGCCGTTCCGCGGCGCTGCGAGTTGAGGAGCATCCGCTGGAGGGCCTGCGCGACCTCGGCCTTGACGGCCTGTTCGCTCTTGATCTCGATGCGCGCGCCGATGAGGGCCGCCGCGAGGCGCACGTTCTGCCCGCGCTTGCCGATGGCGAGCGAGAGCTGGTCCTCCTCGACGATGCATTCGAGCGTCGGAACGCTCTCCACGGGCTGGCCGTCCGCGCCGACCTCCGGCTCGGCCTCGTCGTCGGCCGGCATGGCCGACACGCGCGTGATCGTCGCGGGGGAGAGGGCGTTCTGCGCGTACGTGATGAGGTCGTCCGAATACTGGATGATGTCGATGCGCTCGCCGCGAAGCTCGCGCATGATGGCCTGCACGCGCGACCCGCGCATGCCCACGCACGCGCCGACCGGGTCGACGTCGCGCTCGCGGGACGACACGGCCACCTTCGCGCGGTCGCCGGGCTGCCGCACGCAGCCGCGAATGAGGACGGTCCCGTCGTAGATTTCGGGGACCTCCATTTCCATGAGGCGCATGAGGAGCTCGGGCGCGGTGCGCGAGAGGATGATCTGCGAGCCCTTCGGGTTCTTGTGGACGTCAGCGAGGACGCCGCGCACGCGCTCGCCCTGCGTGTACCTTTCCGCGCGCGACTGGTGCTCGCGCGGGATCGCGGCCTCGGTCCGGCCGAGGTCGACGATCATGTCGCCCCGCTCGAACCGCTTGACCGTGCCCGTGATGAGCTCCCCGAGCTTCGGGAAGTACTCGTTGTAGATGTTGTCGCGCTCGGCCTCGCGGACCTTCTGGTAGAGGACCTGCTTGGCGCTCTGGGCGGCGATGCGTCCGAGGCCCTCGGTCGAACGATAGAGGCGGATCTCGTCGCCGAGCCCCATCTCGGCGGGCTCGATGATCGACTCCTCGCCGGTCGAGTCCTCTCCGCGCGGATTGCGCACGATCTGCCAGCTCTGGCCGAGGAGCTCGCCCTGAAGGAGCGCCGCAGCCTCCTCGGGCAGGACCTCGATGTAGGGGAGGCGAATCTCCTTGTCCGGGTCGAAGGGCGCGACCGGAGCGATCGCGGGAGCCGCCGATTGTCCCAGCGGGACGTCGTCCGGGTCGAGGGCGGCGACGGCTGCAGCGGCCGCGGCGGCGGCGTCCTCCGGCTTGACCGTCTTTTCTGCCACGAGCCGGTACGGCGTCCACGCGGTCAGCGTGCCGATCTTCTGGTCGAACCGGGCCCCCATTTCGCGGACCTTGTAGACCTTGCGCGCCGCGGTGGCGATGGCTTCCTCGAGCGCGGCCACGAGCCGCTCGAAGTCGATCTCCTTGTCGCGCGAGGCGGCCTTCAGGGCTTCGATGATCTCGTCGGCACGCGTCGCGGGCGGAGCCGGGGCTGCTTTCGCCGCCTTCGCGCTCTTGCCCTTAGCGCCGCCGCGCGCACCTTTAGCCGATTTCTTTTCCGGTTTCTCCGGGCTTGCGCCGCTCTCCGTCGGGGGTTGAGTCGAACTCATCGTGTCGTGTTCTCCGTGGGCCGTAAACTGTTCAGAGCTCGGGGACGAGGCGCGCGAGCCGGACGTCGCCGAACCGCGCAGTGTATCTTCGGTGCTGATCCTCATCAAGGACGGTCAGGGTGTCCCCCTGGACGTCCTCGAGAACGCCCTTGAGCCGTGCCGCTCCGTCCACCTTCCGGACGAGCTGGACCGCGACCCGCCGCCCGCGGAATCGCGCGCAGTCGGCGAGCGTCCACAGCGGGCGGTCGAGGCCCGGCGAAGAGACCTCGAGCGAGTAGTCCGGGAGCTCTTCCTCGAGGGGATCGAGGATCTCCGAGGCCGCGCGGGACGCGATCGCGCAGTCCTCGAGTGTCACTCCTGCCGGCTTGTCCACGAACAGCGTCAGCGTGGCGCGCGCTCCCGGCCTCCATTCGACGTGGCAGAGCTCCAGCCCGAACGCGGCGACGCGCTGGCGAAGGAGGTCCGCCGTGCCGCCGTCGAAGGGGAGTGCCGCCTGTCTCATGCCGTCGGTTCGTTCCTTGCTGAGCCGTTTTGGGGCAAAAAAAAGAGGGCGTGTGCCCCCTTTCAAGCCCCTTGAAAGTCCGCTCGCGAATTATAGGCCGCGAGGCCCACCGGGGGCAAGGGCCAGTCGCCTGAAAGGGC
>JAMQPJ010000638.1 GCA_023717585.1 Thermoanaerobaculia bacterium | reverse complement strand
TTGATGCCCTCGGGCATCGGGAACTTGACGACGTGCGAGAAGCCGACGCTGAACACGACGGCCTTTCCCTTGACCTCGGCCTTGAAGCCGATGCCGACGAGGTCGATCTCGCGCTTGAAGCCGTCGGTCACGCCGAGCACGGCATTCTGGAGAAGGGCGCGGTTCAGTCCGTGGAGGGCCTTGTCCTTCTTCTCCTCGCCGCCGCGCACGAGGTTGAGGAGGCCGTCCTTCTTCTCGACCGACACGCCCGCGAGAATCGGCGTCACGACGGAGCCTTTCGGCCCCTTGACCGTGACCGTCTCGCCCGCGACCTGGACGTCGACTCCCTTGGGGATCGTGATGGGTTTCTTTCCGACTCGCGACATGGGCGTTCCTCACCACACCGTGCAGACGACTTCGCCGCCGACGCCGCGCTTTTTCGCGTCGTTGCCGGAGAGGAGGCCCTGGGAGGTCGACACGATGGCGACGCCGAGGCCGCCGAGGACCTCCGGAAGCTCGTCCTTGCCGGCATAGAGGCGCCGGCCGGGCTTGCTCGACCGCGTCAACCCGTGGATGACCGGATTCCCCGCGTCGTCGTACTTCAGGTAGAGCCGCAGGAGGCTGCCGCCCCGGTCGTCCATGACCTTGAAGTTCTTGATGTACCCCTCGTCCTTGAGGATGCGGGCCAGCTCGACCTTGAAGCGCGACGCGGGGACGTCGGCCTTCTCGTGCCGGGCGGACAAGGCGTTCCGGAGGCGCGCGAGGAGATCGGAGACGGGATCGCTGATGTTCATCGTCGCCTCCTCACCACGACGCCTTCGTCACTCCGGGCACGTAGCCCGCGAGCGCGAGGTTCCGGAAGCAAATGCGGCACAGGCCGAACTTGCGGAGAAACGCCCGCGGACGCCCGCAGCGCATGCAGCGGTTTCGCTTGCGGATCGCGTACTTCAGTTTCGAATTCGCCTTGATGATCGCGGCGCGACGAGCCATGCCTGCGCTCCTTGACTTGCTATCGGCCGAACGGCATTCCGAGTTCCCTGAGAAGAACCCGGGCCCGGTCATCCGAGCCTGCCGTCGTGACGATGGTGACGTTGAGACCCTTGGACTTGTCGATTTTCGTGGGGTCGATCTCGGGGAAGATGAGGTGATCCTTGACGCCGAGGGTGTAGTTGCCCCGGCCGTCGAAGGCGCGCGTCGGCACGCCGCGGAAGTCGCGGACACGCGGGAGCGCGACGTTCATGAGCCGGTCGAGGAACTCGTACATCCGCTCGCCACGGAGCGTCACCCGGCAGCCGATCGGCATCCCGGCGCGCAGTTTGAAGGTCGCGATGGATTTCTTCGCCTTGGTCACGACGGCCCGCTGGCCGGCGATCCTCGTGAGCTCCTCGGCAGCGGCGTCGACGAGCTTCGCGTTCGTGATGGCCTCGCCGATCCCCATGTTGAGGACGATCTTCTCCACCTTGGGGACGGCCATGAGGTTCTCGATCCCGAACTCCTTCTTGAGGACCGGGATGACTTCTTTCCTGTACTTCTCGGCGAGACGTGGCGTGCTCATGCTCTCCTCACTCGCCCGCCGGGCGGACCGTGCCGATCGTCGTCCCGCTCTTCTTGGCGTAGCGCACCCACTCCCCGCCCTCCGGGCGGATCCCCACGCGCGTCGGCTTGCCGCCCTCGGGGTCGACGAGCATCAGGTTGGAGAGGGCGATCGGCGCCTCACGCTCGAGGATGCCGCCCTTGATGTTCTTCTGCGGATTCGCGCGCGTGGCCCGCTTGATCTTGTTCACGCCCTCGACGACGGCGCGGCCCTTGTCGGGCAGCATCTTGAGAATCTTGCCCTGTGCCCCGCGGTCCTTCCCCGTGAGGACGACGACGAGGTCGTCCTTGCGGATCCGGCGCTTTCCGGTGTACGTCGGCTGCTTTTTCTTCATGGTCAGATGACTTCCGGAGCCAGCGAGATGATCTTCATGAATTTCTTCTCGCGGAGCTCGCGAGCGACCGGCCCGAATACACGGGTTCCGATCGGCTCCCTTTCGTTGTTGACGAGAACGGCGGCGTTCGTGTCGAACCTGATGTAGCTGCCGTCGCGGCGTCGCTGCTCGCGCACCGTGCGCACGATGACGGCCCTGACGACCTTGCCCTTCTTGACCGTGTCCGGCGCGTCGGGATTCGACTCCTTCACCGAGCAGGTGATGACGTCGCCGATCCGGCCGTAGTCGCCGGTCGACCCGCCCTGCACCTTGATGCAGAAGAGCCGGCGGGCGCCCGAGTTGTCGGCCACTTCGAGGATCGTCCCCATCTGGATCATGACGCCCTCTTCGCCGGCTTGCCCGCCAGCTTCTTGTCGGGCACCGCCCTGGGCGTCACCTTCTTCTCGCTGCCCGGAACGTCGGCCGTGTCGGAGACCGCCTGGCGGCCCTTCGTCACGATCGTGATCACGCGCCAGCGCTTGCGGGCCGACAGAGGACGGGTCTCCTCGATCTGAACCGTGTCGCCGGGCTGCGCCTTGAGGACGCGGTCGTCCGCCAGGAAGCGCGCGGACTTCTTCTGGTAGCGGCCGTAGCGTTCGTGCCGGACGGTCCGTGAGACCTCGACGACGACCGTTTTTTCCATCTTGTTCGAGACGACGATCCCGACCTTTCGGGTGCGCCGCGGCTGGTCGGCCGCGGACGATCCGGTCGCGACAGTCGCGCCGGTCGCCGGCTGGGGATTCGGGGTGCTGCTCATGATCGTGCTCACTGTTTCCTGTTAGGTCCTACTTCTTTTTGCTTTTCGGAGCGGGGGCGGACTTGCTCTTCGACGAGGCGGCAGCCTTACCCTTCGCTGCTGAAGATTTCTTAGAAGGGGTGCGGGCGGACTTGCCGGGGCCCGCCGTCGTCTTCTTCTGCGTGGCCTTGGCGGCCGCCGCGCGCTTTTTCGCGCCCTTCCCGGAAGCCGCCGCGGCGCCCTTTGACTTCGGCGATGCC
>JAMQPJ010000255.1 GCA_023717585.1 Thermoanaerobaculia bacterium | reverse complement strand
GTCGAGCGCGGCATCGTGAAGGTGGGCGACGAAATCGAGATCGTCGGCCTTCGCGAAACGCAGAAGAAGGTCGTCACCGGCGTCGAGATGTTCAAGAAGCTCCTCGACCAGGGCCAGGCCGGCGACAACGTCGGCGTCCTGCTTCGCGGCGTGGAGCGCACGGACGTCGAGCGCGGGCAGGTGCTCGCCAAGCCCGGCTCGATCAAGCCGCACACGAAGTTCAAGGGGAAGGTCTACATCCTCTCCAAGGACGAAGGCGGCCGCCACACCCCGTTTTTCAACAACTACCGGCCTCAGTTCTTCATCCGCACGACCGACGTCACCGGCTCGGCCATGCTGCCGGGCGGCGTCGAGATGGTCATGCCCGGCGACGACGTCGAGCTCGAGATCACGCTCATCTCGCCGATCGCCATCGAAAAGGGCCTCAAGTTCGCCATCCGCGAGGGCGGCCGCACGGTCGGCGCCGGCACGGTGACGGAGATCCTCGCGTAGGCGGGGGATCGGGAAAAGAAAGACGCAAATGGGCAACGACAGAATCCGCATCCGCCTCAAGGGTTACGACTATCGGATCCTCGACCAGTCGACGACTGAAATCGTCGACACGGCGCGGCGCTCGGGCGCGAAGGTGGCGGGGCCGATCCCGCTCCCGACGACCATCGCGCGCTGGACGGTGAACCGTTCGCCGCACGTCGACAAGAAGTCGCGCGAGCAGTTCGAGATGCGGACCCACAAGCGCCTTCTCGACATCTTCGAGTGGACGCCGCAGACGGTCGACGCGCTCACGAAGCTGGAGCTCCCGGCCGGCGTCGAAGTCGAAATCCGGACGATGGGCAAGTAGGAATTCGGACGCGGCGAGGAAAGAAACATGATCAACGGAATTCTGGGACGCAAGATCGGGATGACCCAGGTCTTCGAGGCGGACGGCACGGTCGTACCGGTCACCGTCGTCGAAGCCGGGCCCTGCCTGGTCGTCCAGCGCAAGACGAAGGACAACGACGGATACGACGCCGTTCAGCTCGGGCTGGTCGGGCGCGTCTCGCCGCGGCGCCTGACGGCTCCCGCGAAGGGTCACTTCGAGAAGGCGGGAGTGCCGCCGACGAAGACCCTGGGCGAGGTGCGGTGCGACGCGGACGAGAAGGCCGCTCCGGGTGACAAGGTGCTCTGCGACATCTTTGCGGAAAGGGAACACGTCGACGTCGTCGGTGTTTCCAAGGGCAAGGGATTCCAGGGCGTCATGAAGCGCCACGGCTTCGCCGGTGGCGCCGCCACCCACGGCTCGATGTTCCATCGGGCGCCGGGCTCGATCGGACCCTCGGCCTTTCCGTCGCGCGTGTTCCCCGGCACGCGTTCTTCGGGCCGCATGGGCGGCAAGCAGACGACGATGAAGAACCTCGTGGTCGTGCGCGTCGACGCGGAGAACCATCTGATCTATCTGCGTGGCGCGGTTCCGGGAGCTCGCAACACGGTCGTGAAGATCGTGAAGAAGCACTCCGGCAAGGCCGGCCGCGGAGCGGCGGCGTGAAGGGCGACAAGGGGAAGATGATGGCGACGACCAAGAAGACCCCTGCCGCGAAGCCACCCGTCACGAGGAAGGCCGCGGCGATCAAGGCACCGTCTGCGAAGGCTGCGGAGAAGGCCGCCGACAAGGCTCCCGAAAGGGCCTCCGCCGAGGCGACCGCTCCCGGGACCGGCGCCTCCGCTTCGCTGACTCTTCCGCTGCGCAACCTCAAGGCCGAGAAGGTCGGCGAGGTCCGGCTGCCCGAGGAGATATTCGACGTCCCGTTCCGCCGCCACCTCGTGTGGGAGGTCGTCAGGCAGATCCGGGCGCGCGAGCACCGGGGCACGCACAAGACCAAGGTCCGCTCCGAAGTCTCCGGCAGCGGCAAGAAGCCGTTCAAGCAGAAGGGCACCGGCCGGGCGCGCCAGGGCGGCGGACGCGCGCCGATCCACCGCCACGGCGGCACGGTCTTCGGCCCGGTCCCTCATTCGTACGATCTCAAAGTGAATGCAAAGGCGAAGAAGGCGGCTCTCCGTTGCGTCCTCTCCGAGAAGGCGCGCGGGAACCATGTCGTCCTCCTCGACACCCTCCAGCTCGCCAGCCACAAGACGAAGGACTTGGCGGGCGTGCTCGCGAAGCTCGGCGTCGAAGGCAAGGCGCTCGTGCTGGATCGGAAGGACAACCTCAACCTGTCCCGCGCCGCAGCGAACAACCCGAAGGTCGTCGCCCTCGACGTCCTCGGCCTCAACGTCTACGACGCGCTGAACGCGGGCACGCTCGTCTTCTCCGAAGACGCGCTCCGGGCCGCCATCGAGGTGCTCGCATGAGCGAGAGAACGATGCAGTCCGTGCTCGTGCGCCCCGTCCTCACCGAGCGCTCCACGGCGATGAGCCAGGCGCAGAACGTCCTCACGTTCGACGTCGCCCGCGACGCGAACAAAATCCAGATCCGCAAAGCCGTCGAGGCCCTCTTCCAGGTCAAGGTCGACGCCGTCCGCGTCGTCGCCGTGTCCGGGAAGATCAAGAAGGTCGGAAAGTCGATCGGCCGGGCCCAGGATCGCAAGAAGGCCTACGTGAAGCTGGCGAAGGGCCAGAAGCTGCCGGCCCTCTTCGAAGGGGTGTAACGCGCCATGCCCGTCAAGTCATACAAACCCACGTCTCCCGGCATGCGCCAGCGGACCACTTCCGACTTCTCGGAAATCACGAGGACCGGCCCCGAGAAGTCGCTCACGAAGGGCAAGCTCAAGACCGGCGGTCGCGACAGCCGCGGACACCTCACGTCCTGGTGGCGCGGCGGCGGACACAAGAAGCGCTACCGCACGATCGACTTCAAGCGCGACAAGCACGACATTCCGGCGAAGGTCTCCTCGATCGAGTACGACCCGAACCGGTCCGCCCACATCGCCCTCCTGAGCTACGCGGATGGCGAGAAGCGCTACATCGTGGCGCCCTCCGGCCTCGCGGTCGGCCAGACGATCGTCTCGGGCGCCGCCGTCGACATCGTCGTCGGGAACGCGCTGCCGCTCAAGGCGATCCCGCTCGGCACCGTCGTTCACAACATCGAGTTCAAGCCGGGGCGCGGCGGACAGATGGCGCGGTCGGCGGGAGCCGGGGCGCAGCTCATGGCGAAGGAGGGCGCGTACGCGCTTCTCCGCGTCCCGTCGGGCGAGCTCCGCCGCGTGCGCGTCGACTGCTACGCCACGATCGGGCAGGTCGGAAACCTCGAGCACGAGAACGTCTCCATCGGCAAGGCCGGCCGCAACCGCTGGCTCGGCTGGAAGCCGCACAACCGCGGCGTCGCGATGAACCCCGTCGACCACCCGATGGGCGGCGGCGAGGGCAAGACCTCGGGCGGACGCCATCCGACGTCGCCGTGGGGCTGGAAGACCAAGGGCAAGAAAACGCGCAACAACAAGCGGACCGACAGCTTGATCGTCAAGCGCCGCAAGTAGGGATTCGAGGAAACACAATGTCTCGTTCCACGAAAAAGGGGCCGTTCGTCGACACGCCGCTCCTCGAGAAGATCAACGCGATGAACGCCGCCGGCGAAAAGCGCGTCCTGAAGACATGGTCGCGCCGCTCGACGATCCTGCCCGACATGGTCGGGCACACGCTGGCCGTCCACAACGGCAAGAAGTTCATCCCTGTCTACATCTCCGAGAACATGGTCGGGCACAAGCTCGGCGAGTTCTCGCCCACGCGTACCTTCAAGGGCCACTCGGGCAAGAAGGTCGAAAAGGGCGCGACGCCGGGGGCTCCGGGAGCCCCGGGCGTCCCCGGCGCCCCGGGAGTCCCGGGCGCAACGGGCACGGCCGCAGCGCCCGCGGCGAAGGGCTAAGGCGCACCGATGGAAGCACTCGCTCGTCTCCGCCACTACCGGGGCTCGGCCCAGAAGGTCCGCCTCGTCGCCGACCTGATCCGGATGAAGCCGGTCGGGAAGGCGCTCGCGACGCTGCGCACGACGCGCAAGAGCTGCTCGCCCGACCTCCTGAAGCTCGTCGAGTCCGCGCTCGCGAACGCCCAGCAGAACGAGTCCGGCGTCGACGCGGACGCGCTCGTCGTCGCGAAGATTCAGGTCGACGAGGCCGGACGCAAGCCTCTGCAGCGCAATTCGATGATCCGCGCGATCTCGAACTACAAGAAGCGCTTCGCGCGCCCGCGATTCATGAGCGGCCCCCAGGGCCGCATGTGGCTCGTGCCGCGCCCGTTCTGCCACGTGACGGTCATCCTGTCGGATGCCGCCGCCGCGCGGAAGGAGGCCGGCCTCAAGGCCGAAGCCCCGAAGCCCCTCGTGAAGAAGCGCCAGGGCCGCGTCGCGGCCGCCGTCTCCGCCGCGGCGCATCGCCCCGGCCGCGAGAACCGGGCGGTCGAACGAGCGCACAAGAAGGTGGCGTCCGACGAGAAGCGGGCCGAACGCATCGAGGCCGCCGAGGCGAGTCACGCCGCGGACGAGAGTGAAAAGCACGACAGGAAGTCGAAGAAGCCGACGAAGCCGGAATCGGCCGGGTAACGGGAGTACACGATGGGTCAAAAAGTTCACCCCTACGGTTTTCGCATAGGCTACAACCGGACCTGGCATTCGCGCTGGTACGCGGAGAAGGACTACCTCAAGTTCCTGCACGACGACCTGAAGCTCCGCGACGAGCTCAAGCGGGACCTCGTGAACGCGGCGGTCTCCGAAGTGGAGATCGAGCGCGGGAACAAGCTGAAGATCAACATCATGACCGCCCGTCCCGGCGTCATCATCGGGAAGAAGGGCGC
>JAMQPJ010000618.1 GCA_023717585.1 Thermoanaerobaculia bacterium | reverse complement strand
AGTCCGCGCCGTCGAAATCGAATCCCTTCCAGGAGCTGCCCGAAACGCCGAAGGTCTCGGACATCACCTTCTCGTACTCCGCGCCGGTTTCCTTCGACACGAACCAGCGAAGTCCGATGTTGACCGTGTCGAGCGGAAGCTCCCGGAGGGCCTCGAGCGCCGGCGCGACCTCTTCCAGGTTGAGCTCGGTGATCGGAAGGATCGCGAGAAGCATCGGCGTCGCGGACCCGAACGCAACCCGTTCTCGGGCCACGGCCCGGACGCCGGCCGCCGCGCGCGCGAAGCTGCCATCCTGCCCCCGGATCCGATCGTGAAGGTCCGGCAGGCCGTCGATCGAGACCATGATCGAGTCGATGCCGGCTTCGACGAGCTCGCGGGACATCTCCTCGAGCCGCCAGCCGTTCGTGATGATCGAGCACGTCAGGCCGCGCCCCTTCACCTCCCGGATGAGAGGCAGGATGTCGGGGTACAGCAGCGGTTCGCCGCCGAACAGGCTGATGATGGGCCGCGAAGGCGCGAGCTCGTCGAGGAGGCGGACGTAGTCGGAGAGCGCCATCTGGCGGCTCAGCCCGATCAGCTCGCGAATCCGGACCCTCTCTCTTTCACCATCCGAAGCCGCCGCCTCGGCGCCCGCGCGGAAGATCCCCGTGTCTCCCCACTGTCCGCACATCTTGCAGCGGAGGTTGCAAAGATTCGTGACGCGGAGCTGCACGAACGTCGGCATCGGGAGGTTGCCGGGGCCGGGTTCGGAAAGGTGCCCCATCACTTCGCGGCGCCCCCGGCCCATGCGGCCCAGGTGGCGGCGTGCGAAACCCGCGAGCTCCAGTCCGCGCCGGAGGCTCACGGCGCCTTCTCCGGCTCGAGAATTCCCGTCGCCCGCTCGAAAGCGCCCTTGCCTCGCAGCGCCTGCACCACCCTGATGAGGGCGGTGCAGGCATGAAAGGCGAAAATCCAGAGGCGGGCTTTGAACGTGGGATGGAAGACGCCGCCGCCGAGGACAGTCGTGACGCCGCGCCCGATCCAGTCGTTCGGAGCCGGCGTGTAGAACGTCTCGAGCACGTGCGGCTGGTAGAAGCCGTGGACGAAGCGCTCGAATCGCCGGATCGCGCCGCGGAACGTCCTTTCGAAGCCCCTGAAGTCGGCCGCGTCGACGCGACCCTTGCGGCGGAGCGCGCGGTCGACCGAAGCGGCCGCGATCTCGGCCGACTGCATCGCGAGGAGGACGCCCGTCGAGAAGACGGGGTCGAGGAAGC
This sequence comes from Thermoanaerobaculia bacterium, assembly GCA_023717585.1. Classification (GTDB taxonomy): domain Bacteria; phylum Acidobacteriota; class Thermoanaerobaculia; order UBA5066; family UBA5066; genus Fen-183. The sequence goes on along the minus strand of JAMQPJ010000618.1, from coordinate 2,353 downwards.
AGGCCGCGTCTCCCACGAGACAGAAGCCGTCGCCGGAGATGCGGGGCGTCGAGTACGAGTAGTCCGCGATGGCCTGCACGTCCATCGTCCGCTTCGAGCCCGCGAGGAGCTCCTGCACCTCCGGCGTCGCAAGGACCGACTCCTCGAAGAGCTGCTCCACGGTGCCCTGGCGCTCCTTGAACCGCTTCGAGGGCATCACGATCCCGACCGAGACCGAGCCGTCGGAGAACGGGATCAACCACCACCAGCCTTCCGGCGTCGTGACGATGACGATGTCCCCGCCGGTGGGTCCCTCCGCGCGCTTGAAGGTGTCGTAGTGGGCGAACGCGGCCGAGCGGTCGAGAAGGGGGTCGCGCCTGCGCCCGCCAAGGTGGCGCGAGAGAAGCGCGTCGCGGCCGGTGGCATCCACGACCAGCTTCGCACCCACCGTGCGTGGCTCGCTTTCCCCTTTCAGCAGCACCTTGACGCCGCAGGCCCTCTTGCCGTCCGCAGTGAAGAGCACTTCCGTCACGCGCGTTTCCTCGAAGACCGCCGCTCCGGACTCCCGGGCGTGGTCCAGGAGGAGGGCGTCGAACTCGGCCCGCTTCACCTGGAACGAGGTCGGGTGGTCGCTGTCGACGCCGTTCGCGAACAACACCGGGCGCGTGAAGGACGTTCCCTGATGGTAGAAGCGCGCCCCGCGCTTCACCTGGGGCCCGGCGGCCTGCAGCTTCGAAAGCACGCCGATGCGTTCGAAGAGCGGCACGTTCCAGGGAAGAAGCGACTCGCCGATGTGGAAGCGCGGAAACTTCTCGCGCTCGAAGAGCACGGTGCGGTGGCCCATCCGCGCCATCAGCGTCGCGAACGTGGAGCCGCCCGGTCCGCCGCCGCAGATGACCGCGTCGACCTCGGCGGGGAAGCCTCTCAGCGTCGCGTTTTCTCGCCTGGACTGGGTCATCGGCACTTGATTATCCACGGGCCGGGCCGGAGAAGCGCGCTGGTTCCACCGTTGCACCTCTTTCAGCGAGAAGAAGCCGGTGATAAGCCGTCAAAACGTGAGTGCTAGCATCGATTCACTGAAGTGAGATGGCGGTGGAGCCGCCTTTCACCGGGCGGATTGGAGGCGACTTGAGCTCCGGAGCGGCCTTCGTCACGGGCGGTACGGGCTTCGTCGGTGACCGGCTCGTGGCGGCCCTCCTGGCTCGGGGGCGGTCCGTTCGGGGGTTGGCGCGTCCGACGAGCGAACGACCCGCCGCCGCCGAGCGGCTCGAGTGGGTGACCGGTGACATCCTCGACCGCGACTCGCTCCGGCGCGGGCTGGCCGGGTGTAGCGAGGTTTTTCACCTGGCCGCCTACGCCAAGAACTGGGCGAAGGACCCGTTGTTGTTCTTCCGGATCAATGTCGAGGGCGCCCGGAACGTCTTCGAGGCGGCGGCGGAGGCCGGCGTCCGGCGCATCGTTTACACGTCGACGGCTGTGATCTTCGGGCCGACGCCTCGAGGGACCGTGGGGAACGAGAAGATGCCGAGGGTGACGCCCCGGTTCCTCACGGAGTACGAGGAAAGCAAGGCGGTTGCCGAGAAGGAGGCCCTCGAGCTGACCTCGCGAGGTTTCCCGATCGTGGCCGTCCACCCGACGCGCGTTTACGGCCCTGGGAAGCTGACGGAGGGCAACTCGGTCTCGTGGATGATCGACCAGTACGATCGCGGGAGATTCCCGCTGCTGCCCGGCCGGGGCGAGAACGTCGGGAACTACGCACTCGTGGACGACCTCGTCGAGGGGCACTTCCTGGCGATGGAAAAGGGGATGGTGGGGGAGCGATACATCCTCGGCGGCGAGAACTCATCGCTGAAGGGCCTCTTTCAGCTCGTTGACGAGTTGACCAAGAGGAGCCACGTCCAGGTCGGCCTGCCTCGCTCGGTCGCGATGTCCTACGCCGCCCTCGAGAAGCGCAAGGCCGAGTGGCTCGGTGTCCACCCCCGAATCACGCCCGGGTGGGTGGAGACGTTTCTCGAGGATTGGGTCTACACCAGCGCGAAGGCCGAGCGCGAGCTCGGCTACCGGATCACACCGCTCAAGGAGGGCGTTCGCCGCACCCTCGACTGGCTGCATCGCCGTAGAGGCGCTCGATGAGCCAGCCGCCGCCCTCGACCGGAGGCCTCATCCGCTCCGCCGACCGCAAGGCGACGATCGTACTCATCAGCGCACCGGTGCTCGGGATCCTCTTCGTGTACCTCGGAAGCAAGCCGTTCTACTTCCAGCATCTGGCGACCTCGTTCGTCCTCGGGGGAAACAAGGAGCAGACCGCCGGGCTCTTCACCTTTGCGTCGGCGTTCGTCCTGCTGGGCCTGGTCCCGGCCCTGATCGTGAAGTT
>JAMQPJ010000576.1 GCA_023717585.1 Thermoanaerobaculia bacterium | reverse complement strand
GGGCGCGTTCGTTCACGATGGGGGACGTCGTATCAGGCATGGGAGGCTCCCGTCTTGGCTTTTGACGCTTTTGGCGCTTTTGGCGCTATGGACGCTATGGGCTCTATGGGCTCTATGGGCTCTTCCGACTCCGGGAAGAGCAGCTCCTGCGGTTTCAGGCGAAGGACGAGCGCGTCGAGGACGAGCGCGCCCCACTCGTCGCGGCGCGCCGGATCGAGCGCGAGGTGCGCGACACCCCAAGCCGCGAGTGTCTGATCGATGGAGTCGTCGATTTCCCGCTGGAACGCGAGATCCGTGTCGCGCACGCCGTCGAAGCGCGGGTCGCCGACGATCGGCACCTTGAAGAGCGCGTCGTACGTCGTCGTCCAGCTCCTCACGAGGCCCTCGAGCACCGCTTCCGAAGCGGCGCCCGTGAACGCCCGCCGCATGTAACAGTAGTTGTCGAGGACGGCGCGATCGCAGAAGACGACGTCGGCCTTGGCCTCGGCCTGGAGCTCCCAGGCAATCTGCGTGTGGAGGATCCAGGACTGCGCCTTGAGCGTCGTCTCCCGGTTGATCGGCAGCGGGCACTCGCGGGCGACTTCCCGGACTAGCTCGACGGTGAGGTCCCTCTTCTTGAGGGCCGCCGCGAGGTCGTAGCAGAGGGTGGTTTTTCCGACGCCGTGGGTGCCGATGAACGCGACTTTCATCCGGGCCGGAGGATATCAGCGGTGTGCGATGCGTCACGCGGCCGCCCGCCCTTCGTCCCGGGGCCATCCTCTGGCGCTCCCGGTCAACGGAGAAACGTGGACAGAAGCGCCGCCAGGCGCTAGCTTTCCCCCGCAAGGAGAACACCATGAAGATTCGCCGCCCGCTCCTCAAATCAGCTCTGTCCGTCGCGCTGCTCGTCGCCGTGGTCCCCATGCTGGCGGATACCTACGGGTTTACCCCGGCCGGCGACACGTTCAAGGTGAACGTGAAGTTCGAGCGGGCGTTCCTCGTCGACGGCGGCGCCCGCTTCGAGCCCGGCGTCTATGAAGTCAGCCTCCGGTCCCTCGGCGACGGCACCGTCCGCGCGACCTTCACCCGCAACGGGAAGATCGGCTTCGCGACCGGGAAGGCACAGTGGGGCGATCGTGCCCAGGGTGCGCCCGGCATCGGCGGAAACGTAAGCGAACAGATCGGCGCCAACAAGGCTAGCGGAGGGACCGGCAACCAGCCGAACACCTTCGCGCGTTACGGCTTCACGGCACAGAGCGCGGCTTCGTTCCAGCAGGTCGGGACCCAGTGGAGGCTCGTCCTGAAGGGCTACGGCAACAACCAGATCCAGGTGGGTCTGACCGCCGCTCCGTCGAAGTGACGCGTCAGACATAGGGACCTGACGATCGGAGCCGGCGGCGGCAACCGTATCCTCATCGGCCTTCTCCTTCCGGCCGTCCAGAAGGTTCGCGAGGCGGCGAGCCGCCCGTAGGAAGAGCCTCCTTGCTAGGAGGGCGCGGGGAGCCCCACTTCCGCGAAGAGCCGCTCCGTGTCCTCGCCGAGGCGCGGCGGAGCGACGGGAGCGGGATCAGAGAATCCTTCGAAGAAGAAAGGAGGGCGGATCGTCGGCACCGTCCTTCCGTCCCTGCGACCTCGAGGATCGAACCAAGCGCGCTGGCCTGCGGCGACCGTATCGCCTCGAGCACGCCCGCGACGGGACCAGCGGGAATTCCCGCGGACTTGCAGCGCTCCAGCCATACCGCCCGTGGCTCCTTTCCGAAGGCCTCTTCGAGGACGGGAACGAGCTCTTTTCGGTTGGTGACGCGCGCGGCGTTCGTCGAGCACGCGACGAGACGCGGATTCAGAGAGCGGAGCGCCTCCACGCCGAGGCCGCGCCTCTCGAGCGCGCCCGGAACAAAACTCTCCACGAGGACGTCCGCCTTCTTCGCCCATCGCCGCACGAACTCGGCGCCACCGGACGTCCCGAGGTCCACGGCGGCCGACTCCTTGCGGCGATTGACGGACAGGAAGTACGCCGACTCACCGTCGAGGGCCGGCGGTTTCCACCCGCGTGAAAAGTCGCCGCCGCGCGGGTCCTCGACCTTGACGACGCGCGCGCCGAGGTCCGCGAGGATCATCGTCGCGACCGGGCCCGCGAGGACGCGCGACAGGTCGAGGACGACGATGCCTTCCAGAGGCTGGCGGCGTTCCTCTTTCATTCGCGATGACCAGTGTAATCTCCGACAAATTCTTCGGGGAGGTTCCGTATGCGGCGCGTTTTCTCTCTCCTTGCGCTCGCCTGCTTTCTGGTTTACGCCCAGCCCGCACGGGCCGAAGTCGACGACAAGGAGCGAAAGAAGCAGGAGAAGAAGCTCCTGAAAGGAGACGCGGAAGACCGCCGCAGCGCGGCCTCGTTCTTCTGGTCCAACGCGAACGAGGGCTCGGTGCCGGCCCTCATCGATGCGCTGCACGACTCGGACGCCTACGTCCGGAGCAGCGTGGCGGGCTCGCTCTGGAAGCTCGGCGAGAAGGCGCGGCCGGCGGAGGCCGCGTTGAAGCAGGCGCTCTCGGACTCGAGCGCGCGCGTGAGGCTGAAGGCGGCCGGCGCGCTGGGAGTGCTGGGGACGCCGCCCGAGAGGATGGCCGACGCCGTCGCGATCGGCCTCGAGGATCGCGACGTGGACGTGCGGGCCGACACGGCCCACTTCCTGAAGCGCGCGGGCGCCCCGGCCGTTCAGTTCCTTCCCGCCCTCCTCGGCTGCGTGCGCGAGAGTCAGAAAAGGAAGCAGGGCGTGGACTCGAGCCGGCTTTCGGAAACACAGAGCCAATGCCGGAAAGATCTCAGGGAGATCGGCATCCTCCCGAAGGAGGCGATGCCGATCCTCGACGAGGCTCTCAAGGACGGTGACAAGGAGGAGCGGCGTGCCGCGGCAGACGTCCTGGGGAAGGCCGGAGGCGCCGCCCGCGTCGAGATTCCCGCCCTCATCAAGGCTCTGAAGGACCCCGAGCGGGATGTCCGCTGGGAAGCCGCCGATTCGCTGGGAGAGCTCGGGAACGCCGCGAAGGAGGCCATCCCGGCGCTGACCGAAGTCATTCGCTCCGACCGTGAAGTGGATGTTCGCAAGCGAGCGCTCCGCTCGCTGGAGGACATCGACAAGGAGGTCAAGCTCAGCGTAGGGGCCCTGATCCTCGCGATGAAGGATGCCGACAAGGAGATCCGGTCAGATGCCGTCGCGCGATTTCAGTACCTCGACGTCGTCCCGAAGGAAGCGATCGGCCCGCTCCGGGAAGCGCTCAAGGACCCCGACACGGCGACGACCGCGGACCGGGCGTTGAAGAAACCCGTCTCGAAGTAGGAGGTGAAGGATGACGTGCTCGCGCCTCGTCACGAATGGCATCCTGGTCGTCCTCTTCTCCGCCGCGGCGGGTCTCTCTCTCGCGCAGAAGGCGCCGCCGAAGAAGCCTGCGCCAGCCAAGTCGCCCGCGCCGGCGCCGGCTGCGAAAAAGCCGCCCGCTCCCAGCCGATGGAAACCGATCGGTCCCTGGATCGGCGACGTGCAGGCGCTGGCGGTGGACCCGACGAATCCTCAGAACGTCTTCGCCGGCGTGAGCAACGGCGGCATCTTTCGCAGCACCGACGCGGGCGCCACGTGGAAGGCGAGCGCCGACATGGCGAACACCGACGTCCGCCGCGTGGCCGTGGATCCCTCGAACCCGAAGCACGTTCTCGCGGGCACCGATGGCGGAGGCCTCTGGGCGAGCCGCGACGGCGGCGTCACGTTCAGGTGGCAGGGCCTGGGGGGCGGTATGGGCGTGCTGTACGAGCTGCCGGCCCGCGGCGTGGCGTTCGCTCCTTCGGATCCGAAAGTCGTCTACGCGACCGTGATGCTGAAGAGCACCAACGGCGGAACGACGTGGAAGCCGCTCAAGAAGGAGGAAGGCCTTCACCCCAACGACTGCTTCGATCTCGCCGTGGATCCGAAGAACCCGAATGTCGCTTACGTCGGCGTGAACGACGGAAAGGGCGGCGTCCAGAAGAGCGTGGACGGGGGCTCGACGTGGACTCCTCTGACGGAGGGGCTGACGAATTTCAACAGGGGGCATGCCGTCGCCGTCGATCCCTCCAGGCCTACGACCGTCTACATGGGGGGGACGCGCGGCCTCTTCGTCACGACAAACGGCGGCGCGAGCTGGGAGAAAACCGGCGCCGGAATGAAGAGCGACGAGGTGGTCAGGAGCCTCGCTCTGGACGCGAAGCATCCGCAGACGCTCTTCATCGGGACCGAGGGTCGCCTCTACAAGAGCACGGACGGCGGCGGCAGCGTGCGCCAGATCAAGACGGGCCTTCCGTACTCCGACTTCCCGGCGCTCGCCGTGGACGGGGACGTCGTCTACGCAGGCACGAGCTACGAGGGCGTCTTCAAGTCCACGGACGGCGGGGCGACGTTCAAGGAGTCGGGTGAGGGGCTGGGCGCCGCTTTCGTGTGGGGCCTCGCCGTGGATCCGGTCTCCCCCGGCGTCGTCTACGTCACGAACGGCCTCGGCCTTCTGAAGAGCGACGCCGCCGGTAAGTGGGCGCTCGTGAAGTTCGCCGACGGCAAGATCCCCGACAAGCTCGTGCCGGCCGTCGACGGGCGCCGTCCGGGATTCCTCTATCTCGCCGCGTACACGAGCGGCCTCCTGAGATCCAGCGACGGCGGCAAGACCTGGCTCAAGAAACCCGAGAAGACGACGATCGCGATCACGCTCGCCCTCGATCCCGCGAACCCCAATGTCGTCTATGCCGGCCGTGGCACGTTCAACTCGGATGGCGGCGTCTGGAAGAGCACGGATTCGGGCGCGACGTTCACGGCGCCGAAGAGCGGCCTCCCCGAGTCGGTCGTCACCGGCGTCGCGGTGGATCCGAAGAACCCCTCGTCCGTCTACGCCTCGACGGAAAAGAAAGGCCTCTGGAAGAGCGCGGACGCGGGAGTCACGTGGACGGAAAAGAAGGGACCCTTCGCGGAGAAGGAGCTCCGTACCGTGGCGGTCGACCCATCCGGTGGCCGCGTTTTCGTCGGCTCGCGGGGCGCCGGGGCGTTTGCGAGCGACGACGGAGGCGAGACGTGGAAGCCCGCGGGCGCGGGCCTTCCGAAGATGGTTTTCGCGTTCGCGTTCCCGCCGGGGAAGCCGGGAGCCGTCGTCGCCGCGACCACCGAGGGAGTCTTCACGAGCGCCGCCGGGGGCGCGCAGTGGACGCTTCTGGGCGGAAAGCCCGTGCACGACGACGTGCGGCACCTTGCCTTCGACCGCGGATCCCCGCCTCGTCTCTACGCGGGGACGGCCGGCGGAAGCGTGTACGTGCTGGAGATGGAGGACGGGAAGTAGGGTCGCTCGCCGTACCTTAGAACAGCGGCCGCTTCACGACGAGGATCGTCGTGTCGTCGGACGGGGCCCCCTCGCCCACGTGCCGGCGCCAGTCCGCGAGAAGCGCCTCGATGATCGATTCGGGCGGGCGGCGCCACAGACTCGTGGATTCGAGGACCGCGCGCGGCCGGTCGAAGCCGTAAGGCTCGTCGAAGCGGTCGATACCCTCGAAGAGCCCGTCCGAGGCGATGACGAGAACGCCGCCCTTCGAAATCTCGAAAGGCACGTCCGTGTACGTTCGCTTCGGCCCCTGGCCGAGCGGCAGGCCGGAGCCGGCGATCTCGGAGGTCTTTCCCTCGTGCAGCAGGATCGGGAACGGGTGGCCCGCGTTCGCGAGAACACCCGCTCCGGTCGACGCATCGAGCCTGAGGAGCGCGACGGACGTGAACAGACGACCGCTGCGGCGGCCCATCCGCAGGACGCGGTCGATCTCGACGAGGATCTCCGACGGCACGCGCCCCGCCTTCACGAGGCTCGCGAGCGACGCCATCACCATGGCCTGCTGGATGCCGCAGGAATAACCGTGGCCCGAGACGTCGCCCGCGGCGATCCAGAGCGCCCCCGACTCGTCCTGCACGAAATCGTAGAGGTCGCCGCCCGCCTCCGTCGCGAGAATCGTCTTCACCGACAGCTCGAGACCCGGCACGACGGGAGGCCGCTCGGGGAGCAGCGAGAGCTGCATGCGCGAGAGGAGGTCCATCTCGTACTTCACCCGGCGCTCGGACTCGAGGCGCCTCACGTAGTGGGGCGCGTCGAGTCGGCCCTCCTCGTCGCGCTCAGGCCGCGCGAGTCCGACGGCTCCCGCCACGGCGATCGCGAGGAGCGGCACCACCGTGAGCAGCGCCGGGAAGAAGTTCCCGTCGAAATGGAGGCACGCGACCAGGGCGTCGCGCAGCAGGGCGGAAGAGACGGCAGCGACGAGGAGCGCTCCGAGCCCGTAGCGGTCGAACGCCCAGAGCAGCACCGCGGCGAACGCGAGCGTGAGCGCGAAGCCCGCCCCCCAGGGATGAAGAGGCATCGCAATCGAGGAATAGAGAGCGAAAAGGACGGCCGCAGCAGCGCTCGCGAACCGTCGCGGCAGGACGAACCGGAAGAGAGCGACGAAAAGCGCAAAGAGCGCCGTGTCGAACGCCCCCTCGTAGAACGGCCCTTTCTGCGCCTGGAAGAGCGGATACGGAAACGACGGTGACGACGGCCAGACGCCTGAAGACACCGCGAGCGCGGCCGCGGAGAAGGCCAGCAGGGAAACTCCCATGAGCGCCGCGCCTCCGCCGAGGCCCGCGAGGATCGCCCGCCCGCCGCGCGGGCCGAGGCGCCCCGCCGTGAAGGCGTCGAGGCTCGTCGTGAAGCCCGGCACCGTATCGCGGAGGAGCGATTCGGCCAC
>JAMQPJ010000574.1 GCA_023717585.1 Thermoanaerobaculia bacterium | reverse complement strand
TCCTCTCGACGTGAAGGACGTCGTGTACGCAGTGTGGGCAGGCGATCGGAAGCTTGCCGAAGGCGAGCGTCACGGTCTGAGGCTCCACGCCGGCCGCGAGAACGCGGTCGACCTTCCGATCAGCGCCCTGAACGTCGATCTTCTGTCCGCCCTCGGCGGCGCGGTGACCAGCGGCGGCCGCGTCGCGGGCAGGCGCGTCGCGCGCGTCTCCCTGCGCGTCGGCAAGGATCAGATTCTCACGGTGCCCCTCGACCTTCCCGGGTCGATACAGGTGATGCGATGAGCGAATCCGGCGTCCTGCTCGAGCGCGCGTCCGATCCGCGGATTACACGCCTCATCCTGAACCGTCCGGCCCGGCGGAACGCCTTCGACGGCGAGATGGTGGCCCTCCTGCAGCGCGCGGTGCGCGAGCTGGCGGGAGACGCGACGACCCGCGCCATCGAGCTCTCGGGCGCGGGCAAGGCGTTTTGCGCGGGCGCCGACATCGACTGGATGAAGAAGGCCTCGGGCTTCACGATGCAGGAGAACCTTCGCGACTCGGCCGAGCTCGCGTCGCTCTTCCGCGCGTTCGACGAGCTCGCGAAACCGATCGTGGCGTGCGTCCAGGGTGCGGCGCTCGGAGGGGGGACCGGCCTCGTTGCCGTGTGCGACGTCGTCGTGGCTGCCGAGGACGCGATCTTCGGCACGACGGAGGTGAGGCTCGGGGTCATTCCCGCCGTCATCTCGCCCTATCTCGTGCACAAGATAGGGGAATCGCGCGCGCGGGTGTGGTTCGTCACGGGAGAGCGCATCTCGGCCGAGGACGCGCGTCAGGCGGGACTCGTCCACCGGGTCGTGCCGGAGAAGGAGCTCGCCACCGCAGCGCGGACGATCCTCGACGCGATCCTGCTGGGGGGCCCCGAAGCCGTGGCCGAGGCCAAGCACCTGGCTCGCGCCGTCGCCGCGTTGCCGCTCAAGGAAGCCACGAACATGGCGATTCAGCGCCTGGGCGAGCGACGCGCCTCGCCCGAGGGGCGGGAGGGCCTCGCGGCCTTTCTCGAGAAGCGGAAGCCGTCCTGGGCGGCGGCACCGCCCGCGAAGAAGTCGTGACCTCTTCCCGGCGGCTCGGCCGCGTGCTCGTCGCGAACCGCGGCGAGATCGCCGTTCGGGTGATCCGCGCCTGCCGGACGGCCGGACTCGAATCCGTGGCGGTGTATTCGGACGCGGACCGCGAGGCGCGGCATGTCGCGCTCGCGGATGCCGCAGTCGGGATCGGCCCGGCGCCGGCAGAGGACTCGTACCTCTCGATCCCGAAGCTCCTCGAGGCCGCGAAGACTTCGGGCTGCGACGCCGTGCACCCGGGCTACGGGTTTCTTTCGGAGAACGCGGATTTCGCGCGCGCGGTCGAAGCGGCGGGCCTCGTCTGGATCGGGCCTCCGGCGGACGCCATGGAGGCGATGGGATCGAAGATCTCTGCTCGGAAGAGAATGATGGCAGCCGGAGTTCCCGTGGTGCCGGGTGCCCTAATCGCAGGGTCCAAAGAGGACGAAGACGAAGAGAAGATTTCTTTGAATGGTGAAGAGGCGAGGGCGCGCGCAGCGGTGCGTCGTGCAGCGCCTCGGCCACCCGCAACCTCTGGCACCTTCGAAGAAGTCCCCTCTTCCGTCCTCTCTCTCGGTTTCCCAGTCGTCGTCAAAGCATCAGCAGGCGGCGGAGGGAAAGGGATGCGGATCGTGACGTCCCCCTCCGATCTTTCCGAAGCAATAAATTCCTGCCGGCGTGAAGCGCTCGCCGCGTTTGGCAATTCGACTGTTTATGTCGAGAAATACCTTCCCAACCCCCGGCACATCGAGGTGCAGATTCTCGGAGACACGCACGGAAACGTCGTTGCGCTCGGCGAACGCGAATGCTCGCTTCAGCGGCGCCACCAGAAAGTCGTCGAGGAATGTCCGTCCCCGGCGGTGACGCCCGAGCTCCGCGCGAGGCTCTGCAAGGCGGCCGTCGAGGCGGCGCGGGCGGTCGGCTACGTCAGCGCGGGGACGGTCGAATTCCTGCTCGAGCCCTCGGGCGCGTTCTGGTTCCTGGAGATGAACACGCGCCTCCAGGTCGAGCACCCGGTGACGGAAGAGGCGTTCTCGGTGGACCTCGTCGCCCTCCAGCTCTCGATCGCCGCGGGCTCGCGGCTTCCCGAGCTTCCCGCCGCGCCCGCCTTCCACGCGATCGAGGCGCGCGTCTACGCGGAGGACCCGGACGCGGGGTTCCTCCCGCAGGCGGGTCGTCTCCTCGTGTGGGTCGAGCCCTCGGGACCGGGAGTGCGCGTGGATTCGGGCGTGATCTCTGGGCAGGCCGTGGACGTTCACTACGACCCGATGCTCGCGAAGATCGTCGCGACGGGCCGCACCCGCGAGGAAGCCCGGAGCCGGCTTGTCGTGGCGCTTCGCGAAACCGTCGCGCTCGGCGTCGCGACGAATCTCTCGTGGCTCGGGCGGCTGCTCGAGTCGGATCCTGTCGTCCGCGGCGAGACACACACGGGCCTCCTCGAGACCCTCCGGCTTCCGGCCCCGGCCCGTCCTTCCGACGAGGTGTTCGCGGCGGCGGCTTCGGTTCTCTCACGCCCTGCTTCAGCGGTTCCGGGAAGCACGAAGAGCTCCTGGTCCGGTCCGTTCGACACGCCGTTCCGGATGGGAGGCGGCGCATGAGGCTGCGCGATCTCCGGACCGGGGAGGAGCGCGAGGCGGCGAGCACGGACGTGGCGCCCGGCACGACGGTTGTTCGCGCGGGCGAAGTCGCGTGGGTGTCCCACCGGGGCGAGACGTATCGCCTCTCGGCCGTTCCCCGGTTCCCTCCGCGGACGGTCCGCGCTCCCGAGGACGCGCCCTCGCTCGAGGCCCCCATGCCCGGCCGAATCCTGGGGGTGCGCACGGCCGTCGGCGCGACCGTCAGGAAGGGAGAAACCCTCGTTCTCGTCGAGGCCATGAAGATGGAACATGCGGTGCGCGCGCCGAGGGACGGTACCGTGACGCGCATCCTCGTCGCCGAGGGGCAGATGGTCGGTCTCGGCGACGTCCTTGCGGAAATGGCATGAGCGCTTCCCGGGTCACGATCGTCGAGGTTGGTCCGCGCGACGGCCTCCAGAACGAAGCGGCGGCCGTTCCGACGGACGTGAAGGTCGCCTTCGTCGACGCCCTCTCGGCCGCGGGCCTGCCGGTCATCGAGGCGACGGCGTTCGTCTCGCCGAAGGCGATTCCACAACTGGCCGACGGGGACGAGGTGTTCCGCCGCATCGCGAAACGTCCCGGAGTCCGGTATCCCGTCCTCGTGCCGAACGAGAAGGGGCTCGATCGGGCGGAGGCGTCCGGTGCGCGGGAGATCGCCGTGTTCACGGCGGCATCGGAAACGTTCAACCGGAAGAACATCAACGCCTCGATCGACGAATCGTTCGCGCGGTTCGCGCCGGTGATCCGGCGTGCCCGGACGGCCGGAATGCGGGTCAGAGGATACGTTTCGTGCGTCTTCGGCTGCCCCTACGAAGGCGCCATCCCGCCGCCTTCGGCCGCCCGCGTCGCGCGGCGGCTGATCGACGCGGGATGCGACGAGGTCTCCCTGGGAGACACGATCGGCGTCGGCGTTCCCACCCAGGTGCCCGAGGTCGTCGAATGCTGCGTCGACGCGGGCGTGCCTCTTTCGCGCCTCGCGCTCCATTTCCACGACACGCGCGGCACGGCGCTCGCGAACGTCGCGGAGGGCCTCCGGCAGGGCGTCCGGATTTTCGACTCCTCGGCGGGCGGTCTCGGCGGGTGCCCGTATGCGCCCGGGGCGGCGGGCAACGTCGCCACGGAGGACCTCCTCTATCTCCTGCACGGGATGGGCTACGAGACCGGCGTGGATCTCTCGCTGGTCGCCGCCGCCACCCGGGCCCTGTCGGGCGCGATCGCGCGGCGTCCGGCGTCGCGCGTCTATCAGGCTCTCGAGTCGGCCCGCGGACCGCGGCCGGTGTAAACTCGGTCGATACCGGCCCCTGCGAGGAGATCGAATGCCGCATCGGATTCTCTTGGCGGACGACAGTCTGACCATTCAAAAGGTCATCGAGCTGACGTTCTCGGGTACGGACTTCGAGCTCAAGGCCGTCGGCAACGGCGACCTCGCGCTGCCGCTCCTCGATTCGTTCTCTCCCGACATCGTCCTCGCGGATTGCGTCATGCCGGGCAGGACCGGGTACGAGCTGTGCGAGGAGGTCAAGCGGCGCCCAGGCGGCCTATTCGTGCCCGTGGTCCTCCTCACGGGGACCTTCGAGCCGTTCGACAAGCCGCGCGCCGAGCAGGCGGGCGCCGACTCGGTCGTGACGAAGCCGTTCGACTCGCAGGGTCTCGCCTCGCTGGTGCGCGACCTGGTGAACAAGGCCGCCGACGAGCGGGCAGCCGCGCCCCCCGAGCCACCTC
>JAMQPJ010000544.1 GCA_023717585.1 Thermoanaerobaculia bacterium | reverse complement strand
AACACGTCGGGCGACCTCGGGGAGTCGAAGAACTCGGGGAGCTGCACGACGAGGTCGGGGAATTCCGTCTCGGCCGTCGCCTCGAGCCATTCGCCGGGAGCGTGCGCGGACCCGACGAGGGGCGCGGCGGCGGACCGGGCGTAGCCGAGCGGGTCGTCTCCCTCGAGGACGCGGTAGAGGTAGAGCGACTCGAGTCCGTCCCGGTCCTCGCGCACGATCTCGGCCCGGCCGGACGGGCCGTAGAGGGCCACCGTGCCGGACGAGGGGCCCCGCGTCACGACGAGGCGGACCTCCGGCGCGCGCGCGAGCGTCGCGGCGAAGAGCGACGCGCCCGGGGTCTTCAGGGGCGCGCCGGACGGGGCGCGCGATTTCCGCTTCCGGCGCGGCGCGCGGAACGCGCTCGGGACGTCCTGGGGCGGCCGGTCCGCGGGGAGCCAGATCATGACGCCCCGGTAAGCGCCGACGGTGATCATGGCGTCGCCCACGTCGTAGGCCTTGTCCTTCCGCGCGGCCGGGACGAGGACACAGTCGCCCTCGCTGCAGTCCGCCTCGGTGGGATTCGCGTGGAGAACACGGTTCACGAGCTCGTTCGCGTCGACGAAGGTGCCGTACGAACGATTGCCGTGGTCGCCGACGAGGACGAAGAGGATCCGCTCGTCGAGATGCCGGCGTCGGAGACGGCGCAGGAGGCGTCCGAACGCCTCGTCGATCGCGGCCATCGCCGCCTCGAACTCGCGGCTTTCCAGCCCGCTCGCGTGCGCGACCTCGTCCGTGCCGACGATGTGCGCAAAGACGAGCGGCTGGACGTGTCCGACCGCCGCCGCTCCGGCATAGGCGTCGCCGACGTCGTCGAGCGTCTTGCGGTCCAGGAACGACCACTCGTTCCGGGCGTACGAGGCGACGACCGCGATCCGGTTGCGTGCGTGAACGGTAACGCCGCGCGCGAGGGGCGCCGTCACGGCGACGGTATCGCCGGGGAGCCGCTCGAAGAGCGTCCGCGCCTCGGGCACGAGGTAGTCCGTCGACGAGAAGATTCCGAGAATGTTCGTGTGCGCTTCCCGGACCCGCAGGCGCCGGTCGAGCCAGATGTTTGCGGGGATCCCGTGGTGACCGGGCAGGAGGCCCGTCAAGACGGAGGCGAGGTTCGGATACGTCTCGCTCGGGACGGAGGTGACCGCGGTCTTCACGCGGAGCCCCCGATCCACGATGCGGGCCTTGATGTTCGGGAGGGCGCCCGACGCGACGAGCCTCTCGAAGGCCTCGCCCGACAGCCCGTCGAAGAAGAGCACGCAGACGGAGGGTCCCGGATCCGCGGGGACCTTCGAGGCCGCCGTCTGCGCGCGGGCGTGTATCGAGCAGCCGGATCCCTGCAAAAGGAAAACTCCGATCGCGGCGCACGTTGCCGCCCGGGCGGCAAGGGAGGTCGGGCGTCTCACGCCGGAAGGGTACCCGATGGCAGGGCCCACCCCGCTGCTACCATGCGTTCGTGACCGCGTTTCGGGGCGCCGATCTGCACTGCCACTCGACGTTCTCGGACGGCCTGGAGTCGCCCGCGCAGCTCGTGCAGAGAGGCGTCGACGCCGGTCTCTCGGTGCTCGCGCTGTCCGATCACGATGCCGTCCACGGGCTGCCCGAATTCGAGGCCGCGGCGAAGGGCACGGGCCTCGTGACCGTGACCGCGAGCGAGCTTTCGACGCGCTGCGACGGGGACGACGTCCACGTTCTCGGTCTCTTTCTCGATCCCGACGAGGTGGAGCTCCGAGCGAAGCTCGCCCGGTTCCGTGGGGACCGCGACACCCGCGGGAGCGCGATGGTCGAGAAGCTCCTCGCCCTCGGCATGCCGCTCGACATCGAGGAGATCCGCGTCGTCGTCGGCGATGGCGCCTTCGGACGCCCGCACATCGCGCGCGCGATGGTCGCGAGGGGATACGTCAAGACGCTCGACGAGGCGTTCGAGCGGTTCCTCTCGCGCGGCAAGCCGGGCTACGTGCCGAAGCCGAAGTGGACGCTCGACGAGGCGATCGCGGCCATTCGCCAGGCGGGCGGGCTGTCCGTCGTCGCGCATCCGATCTGGTACCGCGATCCCGAGAAGGTCGTCTCCCTCGGCGTCGCCGCCGGCCTCGACGGCCTCGAGGTGATCCACGCCGACCAGGACGGCCAGAAGGAGAACCAGTTCTCGGGTCTCGCCGAGCGCGAGGGGCTTCTCAAGTCGGCGGGATCGGACTACCACGGCCCGCCGGAGGGCCGTAAGCGCGTCGGAGCCTGCCTGCTCGACGAGGAGAACTGGAACCGGATGGTCGCCGCCGCGACGACGCGGCGCGCCGAGGCGGGCCGCCCGCCTCTCGATCTCCGCCCCCGGTAGGCCCGGTTTCCCACCGGATTCGCGGCCGCGATATTCTCCAAGGCCCCGATGTCCGTCCTCGCTCCCGCCGGCTCCGAAGTCCTTCCCGCGCGTCCCGACGCCGAGCGGAGCCTTCTGGGCGCGATCCTCATCGACGGCTCGCTCCTGTCGCGCGTGATGGAGTTCCTCGTGCCGGAGGACTTCGCGAGCGACGCGCACCGGCTCGTTTACGAGGCGTGCCTCGCGCTCGCGGACCGGCGCGAGGGAGTGGACCTCGTGATGGTGCAGAGCGAGCTCGAGAAGACGGGTCGGCTCGAGCGCGCGGGCGGCCCGGCCGTCCTCTCGGCGCTGGTCGACCGGGTGCCCGACGTCGAGAACGTCGAGAGCTACGCCCGTCTCGTGCGCGAGGCCTCGCTCCGGCGCCTCGTCATCTTCCAGTCGCGGCGCGCGATCCGCGATGCGGTCCTGGCCCCCGACGCCGAGACGGTCCTCGAGAACGCGCAGCGCGATCTCGTGGAGATCGCGAAGGGCTCCATCCGGGGCGGCTTCGTGAAGCTCTCGACGATCGCCGAGAAGAACGAAGTCGAGATCCAGAACATCCATGGGCGCGGCACCATGCTCACGGGCCTGCCGACCGGATTCACGCGCCTCAACGCGCTCACCCAGGGTTTCCAGAAGACCGACCTCATCGTCGTCGCCGCCCGCCCGGGCATGGGGAAGACCGCGTTCGCGCTCAACATCGCCTCGTACCTGACGATCCACCAGAAGCACGTCGTCGGCTTCTTCTCGCTCGAAATGTCTGCCGAGCAGCTCGGCTTCCGCATCCAGTGCGCCGAGGCGCGTGTGAACCTCCAGCGCCTGCGCGAGGGCCGGCTGTCGAAGGAGGAGAAAAAAGCGCTCTTCTTCTCGACGCAGCAG
>JAMQPJ010000512.1 GCA_023717585.1 Thermoanaerobaculia bacterium | reverse complement strand
AGGCGCTCACCGGTCGCGAGCCGCGAGGAGATCGCGTGAGCGGCCGCCTCGTGATGTTCATGCCAGTCCACGAGAGCCGCGATGATGCAGCTCGTGTCCGGCAGGAAACCCGCTCGGGCGGCCCGCGCCATCTCAGCCTCGGCGTCTCAGAGCCGTCCGCGTGCGCTCGACACTCTCACCGGTCAGCCGCGGCCCGCCCTTCCCGTCCGTGGCTCGGGCCACGGTCAGCCGGCCCTCGCGCACGAGCCGCACGGACCGAGCCGAGGGTTCGAGGATCACCTGACCCTCGGTGACACGGACTTCCACCGTGGTGCCGGCGACAAGTCCCGCTTCGCGGCGGGCCTCCCGTGGAATGACGAGCCTCCCGGCGGCGTCGATGGTGGTTTTCATGGCATGAATTCTACCATACGAATGTCGGCTATCGTCTCCGGCATGACTTCAAGCAGACGACGATTCCTCACGAGCATGGCTGCCGCGGGCGCCGCGAGTGCGCTCTCACCCTTCGAAGAAAAACTGCAGGGCCAGGCCCCACCGGCATCCGGCGCGGCTCCCGCCGTCGACGGCTACGTCCTCGTGACGTCCGCGAACGGCGTCGAGGCCACGAAGGCCGCACGGCAGGCGCTCATTCAGGGTTACGACCCGCTCGACGCCGCGATCGCCGGCGTCAACATCAACGAGCTGGACCCGAACGACATGAGCGTCGGGTACGGCGGCGTCCCGAACGAGGACGGCATCGTCCAGCTCGACGCGTGCGTCATGGACGGCCGCACCTTGCGCGCCGGCGCCGTCGGCGCGTTGGAAGGTTGCAAGACCCCGTCGAAGGTCGCGAAGCTCGTCATGGAGCGAACGGACCGGGTCTTCCTCGTCGGGGCGGGCGCGCAGAAGTTCGCGAACGCGCACGGCTTTCCCGCCGAGGACCTCCTCACGTCGAAGACGCGGAAGATCTGGCTCTACTGGAAAGAGCGCCTCTCGGGCACGGACGACTGGATCGAGGCCGGGAGGGAGGCCGAGGACCCCGACATCAAGGAGTTCATCAGGAAGTACGGCAACGAGTACTTCCGGCCGCAGGGCACGATTCACATGTCCGTCCGGAGCGCGAAGGGCGACCTCGTGGGCGTCACGACGACGTCCGGCCTCTATTTCAAGATGCCGGGGCGCGTCGGCGACTCGGCCGTCGTCGGCGCGGGCGTGTACAGCGAGAACGGCGTCGGCTCCTGCGGGTCGACCGGCCGCGGCGAGGCGAACCTCGTGACGTGCGGCTCGCACACGGTCGTCGAGTTCATGCGGCAGGGGAGGTCACCGGAAGAGGCCTGCCTCCTCGCACTGAAGCGCATTGCCGAGAAAACCCACAACGTTCCCCGCCACCGCGACGAAAAGGGCCGCCCGAAGTTCAACGTCAGCTTCTATGCGGTCGATGCGAAGGGCAGGACCGCCGCCGCCGCGATCTGGAGCGGCGCGAAGTACGTCGTCGGGGACAACGAGGGAGTGAGGACGCTGGAGTCGGCGTACCTGTACAAGAAGGGCACGTAGCATCGAATGAAGCGCCCCCCGGGGCTCTACGAGGAACTACTCACACGAGGGCTAGCTCGTGAACTCACCGAACTTGAGGCCCGCGGATTCTCCGCCCTGAGGACGACTCCAAGCGTCGGCGAAGCGAAAGCGCTTCTCGCCAGGCATCTCCTCCGGCTTCTTACCCGGACTCTCGCGGCTAGGAGCAACGACGAGACCACCGAGCGACAGGTCGAAGTCGCCAGTCGCGTCCACGCGGCCCTCAACGCCCTTGACCCGGAGAGCACCGACGAAGACGACTCACTCGTGGAGCCGCCCGTCGTTTTGGGCGCCCTCGTACAGGCAGAGGCGGGTCCCGCGGGCCCACCGGCGATCACACGACCCGAGATTCCGCTCACTTCCAGCGACCTGCTCGTAAACGCGAGAGGCGAACCCCGAATCGGGCACTCGATCGCCGCCGAGATTCCGTCGGCCGACCGCATTGATCTGGTCTGTGCGTTCATTCGCTGGCACGGTATCCGGGTCATCGACAACCAGATCCGGCGATTCCGGGAACGAGGCAGGCCTCTTCGAGTGCTCACAACTGTGTACACGGGATCCACCGAGCGAAGGGCTCTCGACCGCCTCGTTGAGCTAGGGGCTCAAGTAAAGGTCTCCTACGAGACGCAGGCGACACGGCTTCACGCGAAGGCCTGGCTCTTCCAGCGCGACTCGGGCTACTCCACGGCGTACGTCGGATCATCGAACCTCACGCACACCGCGATGTCGGAAGGCGTCGAATGGAACGTTCGGATCTCGGAGGCGGAAACGCCTGCCCTCGTGGACAAGTTCCGCGCGACATTCGAGTCCTACTGGGCCGACCCCTCCTTCGAGGACTACGACCCGACGAAGTTCGAGGACGCGATCGCGGCTGGCCGACGGGGCTCGCAGATCGTCTTCCTGGGGCTCGACGTTCATCCCTTCCCCCACCAGGTCGAGATCCTCGAGCGGCTCCAGGCCGAGCGCGAGATTCACGGCAAACACCGCAATCTCGTCGTCGCGGCGACCGGCACCGGAAAGACCGTCGTGGCGGCGCTGGACTACCGGCGACTGTCGAAGGATGGAAATCGGCCAACTCTTCTCTTCGTCGCACATCGACGGGAAATCCTCGAGCAGAGCCTCCGGACGTTTCGTGCCGTGCTGCATGACGCCAACTTCGGTGAAGAGCTCTTCGAAGGCAGGAAGCCCATCGAATACAAGCACGTCTTCGCCTCAATTCAGTCGCTTTCGAGAAATCTCGAGTCGATCCCGCCGAAGCACTTCAAGATCGTCATCGTCGACGAGTTCCACCACGCGGAGGCGGCAACGTACCGAGCGTTGCTCGATCGACTCGAACCGGACGAGCTGCTCGGTCTCACGGCAACTCCCGAGCGCGCGGACGAGCGCGATATTCTGGCCCGTTTCGACGGCCGCTTCGCTTCCGAGCTCAGGCTCTGGGACGCTCTCGAAGCGGGCCTCCTCTGTCCCTTCCAGTACTTCGGTCTCCACGACAATACGGACATCTCACACGTTCCGTGGGCTCTCAAGGGGTATGACCCAGACGCACTTGCGCGCGTCTACACCTCGGACGACGCCCGGGCTCGCCTCGTGATCCGCGAGGTCGCGGAGAAACACGCAGACATGAGGAGCATGCGTGCCCTCGGGTTCTGCGTGACGATTTCTCATGCGGAATTCATGGCTCGCAAGTTCAACGACGCGGGCATTCCCGCGCTTGCCGTCTCCACGAATTCTCGAGAAGACGAACGGCGAAACGCTCTCCAGCGTCTGAAGTCGGGCGACATCAGAGTTCTCTTCGCGGTGGACCTCTTCAATGAAGGGATTGACGTCCCCGAGATTGACACCGTGCTTTTCCTTCGGCCAACCGAGAGCGCAACGATCTTTCTCCAGCAGCTCGGGCGCGGCCTCCGCCGCGCCGAAGGAAAAGACTGCCTGACGGTCCTCGACTTCATCGGTGTGCAGCATCGGAAATTCCGATTCGATGCTCGTTACCGCGCTCTCCTGCGCGGTTCTGGAACAGGTGTCACGCGACAGATCCGGGAAGACTTCCCATACCTCCCAGGCGGCTGTTCAATGCAGCTCGACCGCGTCGCCCGAGACATCGTGCTGAAGAACGTCGCCAGCGCGATTGGCTCGACATTCCAGAGCCTTGTAACGGCCTTGCAAGACCTCGGCAGCGACGTCACCCTTCAGGAGTTCCTGGTTGAGGCCGACGTTGAGCTTGAGCGCATCTACAGGAATGGCCGAACGTGGATGGCGCTGAGGAGGGAAGCCGGGCTGCCCACTCCCGCGACGGGCCCCGAGAACGAAGCGCTCGGCCGCGGCCTGGAGAGGCTCTTGCACGTCGACGATCCCCGTTGGTTTGAGATTTTCCGATCCGCGCTTGGCACAACCCTGGCAAGTGCCCGGGGATTCTCCGACCGCGAGACCCGGACACTCACCGGACTCGCGTTCACACTCTTCGGATCGGAGGCTCCGACGAGCATTACGGAGATGCTTGAGCGTCTTTCGGCCAACGCGGACATCCACGCGGAAGCGCTTGAACTCGTGAGCCTCCTTGAGGCCGGGCTCATGCACGTCACGACGCCCTTGGAGGACGTTCTGGACCTGGGCGACCACGCTCCCCTGTCCCTTCACTCCCGCTACTCCCTCGAGGAGATCCTCGCGGCTCTCGGTCGTTCGTCTCTCGAAAGGCGCTTCAAGACGCAGGCCGGAGCTCTGTGGGACCGAACGCACAAGTGTGATGTCTTCTTCGTCACTCTCGAGAAGGACCCCAAGCACTATTCCCTGAACACGCGCTACCTCGACTATGCGATTTCGCCCGAGCTCTTCCACTGGCAATCCCAACACTCGACTCGCGAAGGGGGCGTTACGGGTCAGCGCTACATCAACCATGAGGCACTCGGCTCGCACGTGCTTCTGTTTGTTCGCAAGACGAAAGATCAGAGGGCCTATACCTTCCTCGGCCCCGTAAAGTACCGGGAGCATCACGGAGATAGACCCATGAACATCACATGGCGGCTGTACCGCCCCATGCCTGCCGGTTTCTTCAAAGACGCACGGGTTGCGGCGAGTTAGGCCGAGGGCGCTGTACCGCGCGGCGCCGCCCTCGGCCACCGAAGTCCCGGAGGCCAAGGCAGATCCAGCATGTGATCACGCTCCAGGCTGCACGAGCAGAAGACCGGCCTTGCGTGCGACGTCCCGCTGGCGGTCGTCGTACGTGACGAAGGCGAGAAGGTCCGCTCCCAGAGAAAGCGCCGACGCAATGTGGATCGCATCCAGCGTCCGTCCGGAGAGCCGAGGGAGGTAGAGTGGAGGCGTTTTGGAGGAACGCCATGGCCACCCTCAACGTCAAGAACTTCCCGGATGGCCTTTATCGAAAACTCAAAGTGCGGGCGAAGAAGAATCACCGTTCTCTGAGCGGCGAAGTCACGATGCTCCTCCTCGAAGCAATGATCCGTCCGGCGCCAAAGTACACCGTCGACGATCTCAAGGGGCTCGGGGCCGGCACCTGGAAGGGCAAGAACATCCAGAAGTGGATTGATCGCGAGCGCAACTCCTGGTGATGAAACGGCACCGGGGTTCAGTGCAGCCGAACAACGCGGCGAGGGCGCGAGCGCTTCAGGGACGCGAGCTCTTTGGCGAGGGCATCGGAGCCCCTCCATCCTCCGGCAAGCCCTGCCAGGCCATCTTCCGGGCCAGCGGCGCGGAGCTTGCGATGCTGATCCACAGCGGGAGCCGCCACGACCGCCGTGTCGTCTTTCCCGCGGCGTCCGGATCTCTTGGTCTTGACCACAGCCCCGCCCGACGCTACTTCTTCCTGAGCTCCATCAGCACCTGCTTCGCCACGGCCTTGAGCGTGTCGAACACGCCCAGCCCGTTCGGAGCGCTGGCCTCGAACGTGGGCTCGCCCTTGAAGTTGAGCTGCCGATAGAGCTCGTCCGCGGGCAGCGCCGTGGGCAGGTCGCGCTTGTTGAGCTGAAGGACGTAGGGAATCGCCTGCAGGTCGAAGCCGTGGTCCATCAGGTTCTTCTCGAGGTTCTGGAGCGACTCCACGTTCGCGTCCAGGCGCGCTTCCTGCGAGTCGGCCACGAACACGACGCCGTCGACGCCCTTCAGGATCAGCTTGCGGCTCGCGTCGTAGAAGACCTGCCCGGGCACCGTGTAGAGGTGGAAGCGCGTCTTGAAGCCGCGCACCGTGCCGAGGTCCAGCGGGAGGAAGTCGAAGAAAAGCGTCCGGTCGGTTTCCGTGGCCAAGGAGATGAGCTTGCCCTTGGCCGCCGGGTTCGTGCGGTCGTAGATGTACTGGAGATTCGTCGTCTTCCCGCACAGACCCGGACCGTAGTACACGATCTTGCAGTTGATCTCGCGGGCGGCGTAGTTGATGAACGTCATGGCGGCTATTCGCGGAAGAGGCTGTCGATGTCTTCGTCGGTGATCTCGGCGAAGGGCGAGTCGTAGCCCTCCTGGCGGCGTGTCTTCTCGCTCTCGACTTTCTTCTGGATCGTCTCGAAGATGCGCTCGAGCTCGCCGTTCGCCTTGCGCACCCGAAGGCGCACGAGGCCGAGGGACGACCGCTCGTCGAAGATGACGACGAGGATGACGCGCTGCCCCACGATCGAGATGTAGACGTTGTCGCGCTCGCCCTCGTGGAAGAGCACCGGGAATTCCTTCTCGCCGATGAGCCGCGCGAGGCCGTCCGTCGCGGCGACGTTGCCGGCCGTCAGGGACGCGAGCGACGTCGTGTCGAGGGATTCCATCTCGCCCTGGGCGGCGATCTGCTGCCCGTTCTTGTCGACGATGAAGACGACTTTTGCCTGGGCGTCCGCCTTCAGACGTCCGATGACGTCCTTGATCTGATGAAACTCCTCGTCAAAGAGAATGAAATCCGACATTCGCTCTTGAGGGCCAAGTCTACCCGATCAGATCTCCCGGCGGCCCGAAAGGGACCTCGAGAGGGTGACTTCGTCCGCGAACTCGAGCGCGGCGCCGACCGGCAGACCCAGCGCGAGGCGCGTCACCTTGACGCCGAGGGGCTTGAGCCGGCGGGCGAGGTAGAGAGCCGTGGACTCGCCTTCCACGTTCGGATTCGTCGCGAGGAGGACCTCCTCGACGGCTTCCCCTTCCGAAGGACGCTCGACGCGCGCGACGAGATCGGCGACGTTGAGGTCGTCCGGCCCGATGCCGCGGAGCGGCGCCAGTACGCCGGCGAGCACGTGGTAGCGGCCGCGGAACTCGCGGGTCCGCTCGAGCACGTAAACGTCCGCGGCGTCCTCCACGACGGCGAGAAGCCGCCGGTCGCGCGTCGGATCCGAGCAGATGTTGCAGGGATCGGTCTCGGTGAGGGCGTGGCAGATCGTGCACGAACGCGTGCGCTCCCGAGCCTCCGCGAGGGCCGCGGCGAGAGCCCCGGCCTCGTGCTCGGGGGCGGCGAGGAGGTAGTAAGCGAGCCGCCTCGCGCTTTTCGGCCCGATGCCCGGCAGCCCCTCGAGAGCCGCGACGAGGCGGTCGAACGCCGGAAGGGCGGCCATGCGTCAGCGCCCCTTCGCCCGGTCGGGACCGCCGTCGCGCTTCACGTCGGCGATCTCGCCGCCGAAGAGATCCATCATTCGCTTGACGCGCTCGTCGGTCGCGACTTTCATCCTCAGGTGCTCCCTTTCGAGGGTCTCCGGATCCGCGTTCGCCGCGGCTGCCGTGAGATCGCCGGCGGGCGGGGACACGCTTTCAACGGCCACCCGCGCGCCGCGCCCGAGGACGGCGACGGCTGCTTCTTCGAGCACTTTCGCCATTGCCGGCTCGACGAGGCGTTTTTCGGTGACGACGCTCGGCGGATCGAGCGAGATCCACACGGTCTTTCCCTCGAGCCGGATCAACGAGTCTTCGAGGACGGCCCCGAGCTGCGAGTGTTTCTTCTCCACGGCGACCCGGAACGCACCCGCGGGGTCGGGCGTCGCCACCGGGTCGGGAATGATTTCCAGGGGCGTCAGGCCGACGAAGCGGGGAACGTCGGAGGAAGAATTCTCTGCTTCGGAGCGCGCCGGGGCACGGCTGCTCGATTCGTGCTTTGCCGAGGCAAAGGCGGCACCTGGGGATTTCTTAGAAGGGGAAGAGGGAGAGGGGACTGGCGCGGTGAGGGTCAGCGGCGCCGCGAATGCCGTGGCCGACGACGAGGCGCCGGTGGCGCGCGAGGTGGGTTCGGCGCGCTCCGCGGTTGAATTACCCTTCGAAGAGAATCCCCCGGGGCCGCCACCCGCCGACTCATGGCTGCTCGGCGCGAAAGATACCGCGCCCGGGCCTCTTTCCCCTTTCAAAGAGAATCCTCCTCCCCCTCCCTCGGTCCCCATCCGACCAAGAAACTCTTCGATCGGCACCAGCCTCGGAAGCTCCGCGAGTTTCAGGAGCAGCACCTCGAAGGCGAGGGCGGGCACGTCCGAGCGGCGCAGCGTGCCGTCGGATTCGGACAGGAGTGCCAACAGCCGGAGCAGCGTGGCGTAAGGCGTCGTCCGCGCGAACTCCCGGACGCGCTCGGCGCCCTCTTCCGAAAGCCCGGTGGGCGGCGGCGCCTTCGGGTCGGCCGCGAGGCGCACGGCGCCGCGCACGAGGGCGGTGAGGTCGTGGAGCGTGGCGCGGGGCTCCGCGCCCGCCGCCTCCAACTCCGCGCAGCCCTTGAAAACGGCGACGCGGTCCGAGGCCAGCACCGCCCTGAACAGCGTCACGAGCGCGGTGCGGTCGGGCGCGCCGAGGAGCGCCGCGACGTCCGCCGACGTGACGCCGCCTCCGGAACGCGCGGCGGCCTGGTCGAAGAGCGAGAGGCCGTCGCGCAAGCTGCCCGTGGCCGCAGCGGCGAGCGCGACCAGCGCGGCCAGCTCGACGGCGGGCTTCTTTCCCTTCGACTCCTGCCCCGCGTCGACGACCTCGAAGCCCTCGCGCACGGCGATGTCCGCGAGGCGGCCGGTCACCTCCTCGTCCGTGAGGCGCCGGAAGTCGAAGCGCTGACAGCGCGACAGGATCGTCGCGGGAATCTTGTGCCGTTCGGTCGTCGCCAGGATGAAGACCGCGTGGGAAGGCGGTTCCTCGAGGGTCTTCAAGAGCGCCTGAAACGCGGCCGAGGAGATCGCGTGGACCTCGTCGATGATGAAGACCTTCCGTCGGTCGCGCGACGGAGCGTACGAAACGATCTCGATGAGGTCGCGCGCCTGGTCGACCTTGCCGTGCGTGGCGCCGTCGATCTCGAGCGTGTCGAGCGACCGGCCTTCGAGGACTTCCTGGCACGACGCGCACGTGCCGCACGGCGTCGCGGTGGGGCGGTCCGACGTGTTGCAGTTGATGGCCGCGGCGAGTAGGCGCGCGGTCGTCGTCTTGCCGACCCCGCGCGGACCCGAGAAGAGATACGCGTGCGCCAGCCGATCGGCGGTGACGGCGTTCGTCAACGCGCGGACGATTTCTTCCTGCCCGACGACGTCCTGGAACGTGCGGGGCCGCCACTTGCGGGCGAGGGGGACGTAAGCCGGCGAGTCGCTCACGGGCGGACTGTACATCGGGGGACTCGTGGAACGAGCCCCCCGATGAGTCCGGGCGATCCGCGGCGCCCGGGCCTTTCTCCTGAGTGCTGCTTCCTTCCGGATCTGACACGGTTCGGAGGGGACCGTCGCGCGGGACCCGAACTCATCCGGGGGCCCGGAGGACGTGATTCTAGCAGCGGTGCTCCCCTTGTGTCCGGTCGCCCTCGACGGTAAAACGTCGGAACGTGACCGTACCGCCGCTCCGCGTCGTCTTCATCTGGCATTTCCATCAGCCGTGGTACCCGACCTTCGATGGCGCGCCCCCCGCCCTCCCCTGGGTGCGCCTCCACGCCCTGAAGGACTACTACGACCTCCCCGCGCTGCTGAGCGAGGAGCCCCGCGTTCATCACACGGCGAACCTCGTGCCCGCCCTGCTCGACCAGATCGACCTTCTCGCGCGGGGCGGCTCCGACGCCTTTCTCGAGATCGCGCGCGCGCCCGCGACGGAATGGGACGCGGCCTCCGTCCGGTTCGCGCGCGAGAACTTCTTCTCGGTCCATCCGCGCATCCTCGAGCGCCATCCGCGGCTGGCCGACCTCAGGAACCGGGTGGAGGCCCGGGAATCCCTCGGAGCCCCCGACCTCACGGATCTCGTCGTGCTCTTCCATCTCGCCTGGTCCGGGCCGACTCTCCTCAGGGACCCGCTCCTCGTCCATCTCCGAAAGCGCGGAAAGGGCTTCACGGAATCCGAAAAGAACGCGCTTCTCGACCATCAGGCCGCCTTCCTCGGCAAGGTGATTCCCGCGTGGAAGCAGGCCTTCGAGTCGGGGGTCGTCGAGGCCGCGACGAGCCCGTACCACCACCCGATCCTGCCGCTGCTTCTGGACTCGAGCGCGGGCCGCGACGCGCGTCCCGACCTGCCCGTTCCTGTGCCGCGTTTCTCCCATCCCGACGACGCCCGGTCGCAGCTCTTCCTCGGGCTCGCGACGTTCGAGAAACACTTTGGCTTCCGCCCGCGCGGCATGTGGCCGCCCGAGGGAGCGCTCTCGGAAGGCGCGCTCGCGCTCCTCGGAGAGTCCGGTGTTTCGTGGGTCGCGTCGGACGAAGCGGTCCTCCTCCAATCGCTGTCGGCCGGCAAGCGCGACTTCGGCGAAGGCGACCGCGCGCGCGCCGTGTTCCGGCCCTGGCGTCTCTCGGGTGTCCCGTCGCCCGACATCTTCTTTCGCGATCGAGTTCTTTCGGACCGGATCGGCTTTTCGTACGCGACGTGGAATCCGGCCGACGCCGCCGCCGACTTCGTGGCGCGCCTGCTTTCGATCCGCAACGCCGCGCCCGAGGCCGAGCTCGTCGTGCCCGTGATCCTCGACGGCGAGAACGCCTGGGAGTCCTATCCGGACAACGGCGCCCCGTTCCTGCGCGCGCTCGCGGCGGCGCTGGCGGCGCGGCCGGACTTCGAAGTCGTGACGCCGTCCGAGGCGCTGTCCCGCCTCACCGTGCCGCCCGGGCACCTCGACCGCGTCGTCGCGGGCTCGTGGGTGGAGGGAACCCTCGCCACATGGGTCGGCGCGGCGCCGAAAAACAGGGCGTGGAGCCTTCTCCACGACGCGCGCGAGGCGCTCGGCGGAGAGATCGCGGCGGCGCCCCTGGTCTCGCCCGCGGACGTGCTCACGGGCGACACGACGCCCGCCGCCGCCAAGGCCGCGCTGTTCGCGGCGGAGGCCTCGGACTGGTTCTGGTGGTTCGGCGACGACCACTCGTCCGCGCACGACGCCGTCTTCGACGCCCTTTTCCGCCGCCACCTCGCGGACGCCTACCGCGCGCTGTCGCGGCCGGTGCCGCCCGCGCTCCTCGAGCCCGTCGACCCGCTCAATGCTCCCGTCGTCGAGCTTCCGGGATCGGCGCTCTGGCCGGAAGTGGATGGCCTCGCGGCAGAGCACGACTGGGCGGGCGCCGGCTGCGTGAGAGGCGGAAGCCGCGGAACGATGCATCGCGGCGCGGGCCTCGTGAAGCAGCTTCTCTTCGGTGCGTCCGCGGCGGGCGACACGCTCTTTCTCCGGCTCGACCCCGAGGGAGACGTGTCGGTCTTTCACGGGCAGATGCTGCGCGTCGAGATCCTGCCGCCGGGCGAAGGCAACGCTCCCGTCGTGACGGACCTGCACCTTTCGCCAGGAGTGACGGGCGACGGGGTCTTGCGCGTGGGCCTGAACCGTGCGCTCGAGGCGCGCCTTCCCTGTTCCCTCGGCGCGCGCGCCATGCTGGCGTTCCGGGTCTCGGTTCTCGACGGCGCAGGCCGCATGCTCGAGGCGATCCCGGAGGAGGGGTGGTTGCGCTTCCGGCCGCCCGGACCCGCGTCTTCCCCGGCAAGCGCGCGAAGAGCCGGGCGAGCACCGGCGTAGAATCGCGCCCTTTCCATGACGCGCCCCCCGACGACGCTCGTCCTCGTATTGCACGGCCACATTCCGGACGTGCTCGGGCACGGGACGTGGCCGCACGGCGCAAACTGGCTTTACGAGGCCGCCGCCGAGACGTACCTGCCCTTCCTCGTCGCGGTCGAGCGCCTGCTCGCGGCCGGGATTCCCGTCAAGGCCACGGTCGGAATGACGCCCGTCCTGTGCGAGCAGCTCCAGGACGCGCGCTTCGCCTCGGGGTTCGACGCGTATCTCGCGCAGCGCGCGCGCGCTGCTCGCGAGGACGAGGAGCGGCTCCTCGCGGCGGGCGACGCGCACGCCGCTTCAGTGGCTGCCTCCTGGTCCGCTTTCTACGCCGGACACCGCGCGGATTTCGCGCGCCGCCCGGAGGGTCTCATCCCGGCCTTTCGCCGCCTCGCCGAACGCGGCGCCCTCGAGATGATCGCTTCCGCCGCGACGCACGGCTTCCTGCCGCTCCTCCCGAACGATCGCGCGATCGACCGCCAGCTCGATGCCGGGCTCGCGACGCATCGGCGGCACTTCGGGAGCGACGCGCGCGGCATCTGGCTGCCCGAGTGCGCGTACCGGCCGGGGGGCGCGTGGACCTCGCCCGCGGACGGGCACGTCGAGGATCGGTGCGGACTCGAGGACTTTCTCGCGGCCCGCGGCCTCGAGTATTTCTTCGTGGAGACGCACCTCGTCACGGGCGGCCGGCACGTGCCCGCCTATGGCGGCCAGGTGGATCTGCCCGGGCGCGGGGCCACGCCGTACCGCATCCACTCCGTGCGCGCGTCGCACGGGGCGCGCGTGGCCGTCTTCGCTCGCGATCCGCTCTCGTCGCAGCAGGTCTGGTCCGGGAAGATCGGCTATCCCGGCGACGGGCGTTACCTGGAGTTTCACAAGAAGCGCGCCCCGAGCGGCCACCGCTACTGGCGCGTCACGGACTCGAAGCTCGATCTCGGCGACAAGCTCCCCTACGAGCGCGCGGCCGTCGCCGCCGCCGTCGCGTCGCACGCGGAGCACTTCGTGAGACTCCTCGAGAGCGCGCCCTCTCCGCCGGGAGGCGACGCCCCCGTCGTCGTCACCATGTTCGACTTCGAGCTCTTCGGCCACTGGTGGTTCGAGGGCGTGGACTTCCTCGAAGCCGTCTTCACGCGGCTCCTCGGAAGTGACAAGGTCGTGCCGCGCACGGCCTCCGAGGCGCTCGCCGCCTCGCCCGCCCCCGGCGTCCTCGGCCTCTCGCCCGGCACCTGGGGCCGCGGCGGCGACTTCCAGGTCTGGTGGAACGAGCACACGATCGCCTACTGGAAGGAAGTGGACGCCGTCGAGCGCGCGATCGAGATGTTCGAGGAGCGGCGCGAGGCGATCCCGCCCCCCCTCTTCGCGGCGCTCGAGCAGCAGGCGCTGCTCCTCCAGTCGTCCGACTGGCCGTTCCTCATCGACAACGAGGTCTCGAGGGACTACGCGGAGACGCGGATCAAGGAGCACGTCGGCGACTTCTGGCGGCTGGCGCGCATGGCCGACTCAGGGATCG
Source organism: Thermoanaerobaculia bacterium (assembly GCA_023717585.1). Classification (GTDB taxonomy): domain Bacteria; phylum Acidobacteriota; class Thermoanaerobaculia; order UBA5066; family UBA5066; genus Fen-183. The sequence continues at coordinate 961 of JAMQPJ010000512.1, read as the reverse complement.
TCGACGATGTGGCGTTCGCGGCGATCGCCGACCGCGACCGCCTCTTCGAGCCCGAGCTGGCCGCCGTGCGCTGAGGTTGCCCTCGCCCTCACCCCACCAGCTTCTGGAACCTCGGGCTCTGCCTGAGCGGGTCGAAGTTGGGGTCGATCCTCAGCCGGCCGGGCGAGAGGAAGTACGGAATCTTCAGCAGCGGCTCCAGCTTGTCGAGCGCCTTCTCGTTTTCGCCGGTGAGGATGTAGACGCGCACGAGCTGGTGCTGGAGGTAGGGGCCCAAGAACGCGTCCCTACCGATGGGCAAGAGCTCCATCGCTTTCTCGGCCTCGCGGATCGCCTCGACCTTCCTTCCCAGGTACGCGAGCGAAAGGCCGAGCTCGGCGTGGAGTTGGGCGTCCTGCGGCACCGCCGCGAGATGCTCCTCGGAGGCGGCGCGGGCGCTCTCGGCGTACTTCCGGACACTCGGTTCGTCGCGCTTCAGCGCGTACGCCTGCGTGAGGCAGAGGGCCCAGATGCCGCGATCGTCGTCGAAGCCGCTCGGCGTGAGGCGAACGAGGAGGTCGCGCTGCGCCTCGTCGAGCACCCAGACGAGGTCCGCGAAGCTGGCCACGTAGGCCACGAGCGCCGTCGACTCCACTTCCTTCGGCGCCGCCTTCAGAACCGCACGAGCTCCTGCCAGGTCTCCCTCCAGAAGATACGTCATGGCCTTCCGGTGCATGAGCGCCAGGTTCGTCGGGGCGAGGGCGAGCCCGCGGTCGAAGGCCTTCCGGGCCTCCGACGTGCGGTGCAAACGGAGAGCTGTGAAGCCCAGCCCGTGCAGGGTAGTGACCGATCGTGGATCGAGGCGCTGGGCCTCTTCGAGATCGCCGAGCGCCGCTTCCCACTGTCCCAGATGCTGCCGGGTGAGCGCCAGGGAGGTGGCGTAACCCGCGCTGCCCGGAGAGAGACGGCGCGCTCGCTCCAGCTC
>JAMQPJ010000502.1 GCA_023717585.1 Thermoanaerobaculia bacterium | reverse complement strand
GTCTTTCCTTCCTCGTGGAGGAGCCGGCCGAGGTTCACGTGCGCGTCCGCGTGATGCGGCTCCAGCTCGACGGCGCGGCGGTACGCGTCGCGCGCGTCGGCTGGAGACGACGCCTCCACGTCGCAGCCGAGGCGGTACCAGTCTTCTGCGCTCAGCCGTTCCCCGTCCTGCCGCGCCTCTTCGGCCGCGCGCTTCGCGAGAGGAGCCGCGGCGGTAGCGAGATCGGCCACGGCGAACCCGAAGAGCGTCTGTCCGGATACGGGATTCCAGGAAGACGCGCCGTCCTGCACGACCACGCGCCTGCCATCCGCGGCGATGCGGACGCCGGTGAGGGGGCGGCCCTCGGGGAGCTGGCCGCGGAGCCTCTTCAGCGCCCGCCGTACCGTGGCAGGGGGGACGTTCGCCTCGGCGAGCCCTTTGGCGGTGCGGAGGAGGACGAGATCCTGGAAGCCGAAGCGAAGCGCGGGGGAGACCTCGAGGTCCATCCATTCCGCCCAGGCTTTCACGCGCGCGAGAGAAACCCCCAGCATCGCGGCGGCGTCGCGCGCGGCGTAGCCGTTCGCATGAGGCATCTTCAGGCCCTTCAGCCCCGGGACGCCTTCCTCCCGTTGCTCACGGCACGGAGGGCCCGGGGCCTCGCCTCGCCCGCATCCGCGCGCGCCGCAGGTTTCCGCTCGGGCTTCGCGTCGCGGGCGGAGGGCTCCGCTTTCGAAGCACCCTTCCGGCCACCGCGCGCCGCGAGGCTCGCCTTGAGGGCTTCCATCAGGTCGATGACCTGCGTCCTCGGCGCCTCGGGTGTCGACTCGGAGATCTCCTGCCCGTCGATCTTCCGCCGGATCAGCCCCTCGACGCGCTCCTTGACCTCGTCCTTGTAGTTCTCGGGGTGGAACTCTTCGGTCGCGATCTGGTCCGTGAGCATGATCGCGAGCTTCAATTCGGCGTCCTTCACGTCGACGTGGGTCACCTCGACGTCCGCGAACGAGCGGACTTCGTCCGCGTAGTTCAGCTGCTGCATCATGAGCCCGCCCTCGTGGCCCGTCACGGGACGCACGACGACCAGGTACTGCTTGCCGCGCGCCGCGTACTTCGCGAGGCCGCAGCGGCCCGTTTCGGTCATGGCTTTCGCGAGGAGGCCGTACGCCTTGTCGCCGCCCTTGCCCGGCGACAGGTAGTAGCCCTTGTCGAAATAGACGGGGTCGATTTTCGCGAGCGGGACGAACTCCATGATCTCCATGACCTGGTTCGCCTGCTCCTCGAGGGCCTTCAGCTCGGCCGGGGTGAAGACGACGTACTGGCCCTTCTCGAACTCGTAGCCCTTGACGATGCGGTCGCGCTCGACGACCGCGCCGTCCTTGCTGCAGACGAGCTGCTGTTTCACGCGCGCGTGGTCCTCGTCGTGCAGCATGTTGAAGGAGATCGCCGCCTTCGACTCGCTCGCGGAAAACAGGTTCACCGGGATCGAGACGAGGCCGAAAGAGATGGTGGCCGTGCCGTTCGGTCGTAGTGCCATAGTGAGTCGATTCTACGCTTCCGGGCGCGACGGGTTCTCAACTGGCCCCGTTCGGGGGTCGGGCCGCGACGACGACGCCAAAGCGCTCGCTCCGGTCCGGATGACACATCTGAATCATCGACAGGCCCGGCCCCCACGGGGGTATACTCTTGAAGATGCGACTCAGTCTCAGAACTGTCCGGGCAGTGGGGCGGAACCCGGCGACCCTCGACGATCTCGCCGTCGGCGAATCGGGCGTTCTCTCCAGGATCGACCTGCCCGAAGACGACGCGAACCGCCTGATGGAGCTCGGGTTCCTCCCGGGAGCCCTGATCGTCGCGGCCCGGAGCGCGCCCGGCGGCGATCCCAGGGTGTTCCGCGTGGACGGAACCGAATTCGCGCTGAGGCGCGACACGGCGCGGAAGCTGCGCGTCGAGATCGGGGAAGAGGGGGTGGGGTGAGCGCGCACGGCTCGTCGGGGCTTCCCACGCTCCCGACGCTTCCGCCCTCGCCTTTCACGCCGCCGCCCCGGGGGACCCGCTTCGTGGCTCTCGTCGGCCCGCCGAACTCCGGCAAGTCGACCCTGTTCAACCGGCTGACGGGCCTGCGCCAGAAGGTCGCGAACTTCCCGGGCGTCACGGTGGAACAGCGGCGCGGCCGCGCGCGCCTCGAAGGGGACCACCGCGAGGTCGTCCTCATCGACCTTCCGGGCGTCTACAGCCTGATTCCCCGGTCGGAGGACGAGCGCGTGACGCGCGACGTTCTCGCGGGCGAAATGGCGGGAACCCCGAGGCCCGACGCCGTCCTCCTGATTCTCGACTCCACGAACCTGAACCGCCATCTCGTGCTCGCGGCGCCCGTCCTGGCTCTGGGCCTGCCGGTGCTCGTCGTCCTGAACATGGCCGACGAGCTCGCGGATCGGGGGGGCGCCGTGGATCCGGAGGCGCTCGCGACGCGTCTCGGCGTGCCGGTCGCGCTCGTCAGCGCGTCCCGGGGCGAAGGCCTCGAGATGGTGCGGGAGTTCCTGAGCGGGGCCGTGGGCGTGCCGCCCTCCCTCGACCTGCCGGTCCTCGTCGACATTCCGAAATGCCGGCAGTGGGCCGTGGCGATCGGGGACAAGGCGGGCTATTCCCAGCCCGCGCCGCCGGTCTGGACGCGCCGCCTCGACGCCGTGTTCCTGCATCCCGTTGCGGGCCCGCTCGTCTTTCTCGCCGTCGTGGTCGCCGTGTTCCAGACGATCTTCTCGGCGGCGCGGCCCCTCATGGACGCCGTGGACCACGCGGTGTCGGCTTCGGGCTCCTGGCTCTCGGGCGTTCTGCCCGCCTCCGCGTTCAGGTCGCTCCTCATCGAGGGCGTCTGGGGCGGCGTCGGGTCGGTGGTCATCTTCCTTCCGCAGATCCTGCTGCTCTTCCTCTTCATCGGACTTCTCGAGGACTCGGGGTATCTCGCGCGCGCCGCGCTCATTGCCGACCGGACGATGCGGAAGGCGGGCCTGCAGGGGAAGTCGTTCCTCCCCCTGCTCTCCGCCTACGCCTGCGCCGTGCCCGCCGTCCTCGCCGCCCGGACGATCGAGAACAAGCGCGACCGCATCGCGACGATCCTCATCGCGCCCTTCATGACCTGCTCGGCGCGGCTGCCCGTCTACACGCTCATCATCGCGGCCTTCCTGCCGGAGCGCCCGCTCCTCGGGCCGTTCCTCGGCACGCGCGCGGCGGCGATGCTCGGCCTCTATCTCCTCGGCTTCCTCGCCGCCTTCGGTACGGCGCGCCTCCTGAAGTCGTCCGTCCTGAAGAGCGACGGGGCGCCGTTCCTGCTCGAGATGCCGCCCTACCGGCGGCCCACGCTTCGCCAGATCGGACTCAGGATGCTCGACCGCGCGAAGATCTTTCTCCGCCGCGCCGGCACGGTAATCCTCGGCGTCGCGGTCGTCCTGTGGATCCTCGCGCACCTGCCGCTCTCGGGGGGACAGATGCCCGAGATCGCGAACAGCGTGGCCGGCACGATCGGCCGCCTCATCGAGCCGTTCGTGAGGCCGCTCGGATTCGACTGGCGCATCGGCATCGGCATCGTGATGTCTCTCGCGGCGCGGGAGGTCATCGTCGGGACGCTCGGCACGCTCTACGGCATGGAAGCCGGTTCCGGCACGGGCGGGCTGCAGGCGGCGCTCCGGCACGACCTCACGCCGGGCGGCGCGGTGGCGCTCCTCGTCTTCTTCGCGTTCGCGATGCAGTGCCTCTCGACGGTCGCCGTCGTGCGGCGCGAGACGGGCGGCTGGAAGTGGCCGGCCGTCCAGTTCGCGTACATGGGCCTTCTCGCATACTCCGGCGCGTTCATCGCGAACCGTCTCGTCACGCTTTTCCTGGGGTGACCCTTCGCCGGCGTTCAGGCGGCGGGCTTCCTCTTCGGTTGCTTCACGGCCCGCATGGCTTGCGATGCGGCACAGAGCGTGTCGCAGTACATCCCGAGATCCTGCAGAGTGCGACAGGCCTCGCTGCCGCATGCGGGACACTGGAGACACGTGTGTTGGCCGGACGGGGCCGGAGTGACCGGCCTCGATCTTCGGGGGCTCGGGGCTGGATTCGGCGTTCGGTCCACAGGGCACCTCCACGAGGCGGGGCTCGTGGACAATATAGGGTGGATTACGCAGCGCGTCAACTCAATGCGTCATGAAACGCCGCTTACCGCGGTATATCCTGACGCCGGCCGATCTCCAGGCCGGAAAGGCCCTCGTGTCGTTGTTGCCGAAGATCATCCAGGGCGGTATGGGCGCCGGAGTCTCGAACTGGAGGCTCGCGAACGCCGTGTCGCGCCTCGGGCAGCTCGGCGTCGTCTCGGGGACCGCGCTCGACGTGATCGTCTCGAGACGCCTGCAGGACGGCGACCCGGGCGGGCACATGCGCCGCGCGATCGCCCACTTCCCGTTTCCGGAGATGGCCGGACGCGTCCTCGCCCGCCATTTCGTCGAGGGCGGCCGGCCCGAGGGCGTTCCCTACCGGGCGATCCCGATGTACGCGCGGACGGGCTCGGCGCGCGAGCTGATCGAGCTCTGCATCGTCGCGAACTTCGCGGAGGTGTTCCTCGCGCGCGAGGGGCACGACGGCCCCGTCGGGATCAACTACCTCGAGAAGATCCAGCTTCCGGTGCTGCCGTCGATCTCCGGGGCGATGCTCGCCGGCGTGGCGGCCGTATTGATGGGCGCCGGCATCCCGGTCCGTGTTCCCGGCATCCTCGACCACTTCGCCCTCCACGAGGCGGCGGAGTACGCGCTCAGCATCACGGGCTCGATCGAGGGCGACGACACGCTCATGCGGTTCTCGCCGTCCGACTGGGTCGAAGGCGAGCCGCCGGCGTTGAAGCGGCCGCTCTTCCTGCCGATCATCGCGTCGAACACGCTCGCGCTCACGCTCACGCGAAAGGCGAACGGGCGTGTCGACGGATTCATCATCGAGGGCCCCACGGCCGGCGGACACAACGCGCCGCCGCGCGGCAAGCCGCCGCTCTCGGCGACGGGCGAGCCCGTGTACGGGGAGCGCGACGTCGTGGACCTCGGGAAGATGCGCGAGCTCGGGCTCCCATTCTGGCTGGCGGGCGGGCGCGGCACGGCCGAGGGCCTTCGCGACGCTCTCGCGAGCGGAGCCGCGGGCATCCAGGTCGGCACCGCGTTCGCCTACTGCACGGAGTCCGGGCTGGAACCCGCGACGAAGGAGCGCGTCCTCAAGCTCGCGGCCGCGGGCCTGGCGCGCATCTTCACGGATCCCATCGCCTCGCCGACGGGGTTCCCGTTCAAGGTCGTCCAGCTCGAGGGCACGCTGTCGGGCGAGGCCGCCTACCTCGCGCGGACGCGCATCTGCGACCTCGGATACCTGCGCGAGCCGTACCGCAAGGACGACGGGTCGACGGGGTACCGCTGCGCGTCC
>JAMQPJ010000494.1 GCA_023717585.1 Thermoanaerobaculia bacterium | reverse complement strand
CCAGGGTCCGGCGGCGAGCAGCTCCTTGACGGGTATGTCGGTGTTGCCTGAGTCGTTGGGAAGATACGACGGCCGGCCGCACCGGCGGCACTGGGTCTTCTCGTCCTCGACTCGAGTCGGCGACTTCAGGTCCTGCTTGCTCTTCCAGTATTCGAGCTTCGCGCGGGGATCGGCCAGGAGGAGCACGGCTTCGTCGGACTCGTAGAGGTTGTAGGGCTGCTGGAGCTGGTCTTGAGTCGTTCCGCCCGCCGGCACGAGCCTCCGGAGCGTGACGAAGACATCCCGGTCCGGCCAGCCTCCGCCCCCCGGAGAGGCGACGAGCGGTCCGACGTCGTCCTTCGGCAGGAACCTCGCGTCGGGACGCGACCGCAGCGTCTGCACCTTCGCCACGAGCTTTTCGCCCAGGGTGCCGGGCAGCGACACCCGGACTTTGAAGGCCGCCGTCGTGTTCCGTTCATCCGCCTTCGATTTTTCGGGATCCGCTTCGTGAGAGGTCAACACCCGCGTCTGGACGCCGAGCGGCACGAAGGCCTGTGTGTCGAGCTGGATGCTCGGCAGTGGGGTTGCCCCGGCCAGGCGATCTTCGCTTTCCGGCCTGAAGAGACCGCTGAAAATGAAGCCGGGGTCCCGGGTCGGCAGAACGAAGCCGCCCTCCGCACCCGGGCCGTTGAAGCCCCACGTGTAGAGAAGACCGGCGCTCTCGTCGAGGCCGATGTGGTTCGTGTCCCACGGGGCCCGGAGCGTGAAGAGCAGCCGCGGATCTGCCGAGCCTTCCGGGTCCGGGAAGATTCCGTCCTTGCTCGGGCCGCCGTTCGCCTGTGAGATATCCCAGACGTCGATGATCGGGTTCCCGTTCTTGTCCTGCCCGCCGGCGAAGAGCCGGCGGCGCGCCCCGTCCGCCGCCAGGCGGTAAACGGTGTGGTCTTTGGCCCAGAAGCGGCCAATGAGCTGGATGAAAGATCGTTCGGTCACGTCGAAGACGTCGATCCCGGCGGGCCCGAGTGAATAGAAGGCCAGGTCCCCCCGCACGCTCAAAGGAGAAAACGGCGGCTGTGGCGCCACGAACGTTCCGGGACTGGAGCCCGGGACGATCCCTCGATCGATCCATGTCGCCTTCAACGCGAGCGTCACCGCGCGATAGGACGGGCTCGGGCTCGGCGCGCTTGGCGCCGAGGCGGGAACCGTGTCGGCGAGGCATTTCATCTCGAGCGCGTCGAGATAGCCGGGGGCGTCTGACTTCGCGCCGAGATTACCGGCGCCAAAGTGGGTCAGCACCGAAAGGACGTCGATGAATCCGGCGCCTGTCGACACCGCGAGGGCCGGCGTGTACGCGAGGCTGTCCGGGGGTGCCCGCCGCCCACAGCCGGGAAAAGAGATCCCGCCGCCTTCGAAGGTCCCAAGCCGCCGGCCACATTCGCCTTTGTTCCCCTGAGTCGTCGCGTTCGGCGTCGGCGAGTCGTAGAAACGGTTCAGATCGAACGCCGAGACGCCGCTGCCGACGATCGCGAGATACCCGATGGCCGTTTTGTTGTAGCGAACCTGGATCTGGTCCCCCCTCCGGGCCCGGATCGCAACCGCGAGCGTCATGCCGCTTGCGGACGGATTCGGCACGTCCACGGACCAGCTCTGCCCGGTCGTGAGGTCGTCGACGGTTACGCGTTGCATCCTGTCGAACGAGGGTTCGCCGCACGGCGCGTCGCTGCGAACGTAGACGTGTCCTGCCGTGTTGATCGTCAGAGTGGTGCTGTAGAACTGGTCGGGCGAGGAGGGCGGGCCCGCCGGCAGTGTGCCGGATCCTGGAACCTTGTCGAAGAACTCCTCCAGGAGATAGGGGCCTACCGTGTCGTCGGCGACGAGGATTTGCAGGTCCGAAGGCGTTCCGGTCGGCATCGAGCCGACGACGGACAGGTACTCCGAGGCAACGAGACCCGACGTGCTTCCGAGCGCGAAGGCGGACTTGACGCCGCCTGTGACCGCCGCGAAGCATGGCAGCGCCGTCATCCACGCCGGATCTCCCGGATCGCGCGGGGGACACGAAGAAGAAAGAGCCTCCCAGACATCGTTCACGCGAACGGCCTTGATCGCCCATGAAGAGCCGAGCCTGACGCTGTAGAAGAGCCGGTTGTGACCATCGCTTCCGAACGCTCGCAACTGGTCGCCCGCTCCGGGCGCCAGCCGCGCGAAAAGAACCGGCTTCGTGGGATCCGAGGCATCCATCGCGAGGAGCCTGCCCGACGCCGAGCCGACGAGTAGGAGGTTGCCGAATTTCAAGAGATCCCGCGCCGAATTCGTGTCGCCCAGCGCGAAGCTGCCGCCGCCCACGGTGCTCCCGATCGGGCCCGACTGTGCCGTACGGGTCGCAAAGGAGAACAGGGAGGGGTCCGTGGGCGGGTACGCCACCGAGGGCGAGCCGTCCGACGTCAGGTTCTTCAGCTCCAGCCTGAAGTGGTGGCCGCGCGCCAGAGGCCCGAAGAGTCGTGCCCTCACGAGCGGGCCTTCCTGGATCACATTCAGCGACACGGGAAGAGGAGACGGGCATCCGGGCGGGCCCGGCACCGCGCGGTTCAGCTCGCCGCAGTCCGTCAGCTTCACGAGATTCGTCGGATCGGAGACGCTCGCGAGCGTACGACTGAAGACGAAGGAGAGCTCCGTGAGGTCATCGGCATCCAGATCCGAAGGAGACACGACCGCGAGAAGGTCTTCGCCCGACTTCGCCCCGAGCGGACCAGCGCTGAAGTCGCCCGACTGAACCAGCGCCTTCGCATAGGTCGTCTGCGAGAGGTTGTAGAGCTCCACGACGCTGAGGTCGGGGAGGGGTTTGTCCGAGACGGCACGAAGCAACGTCGTTTCCTGATCGGTGCTGTGCGCTTCGACGTCGAGACGGAGGCGCAGGTTTTCTTCCTTTCCGGCGAGAACCGTCGGAGCCCTGAACCGGATGACGGCGAACGGGCTGGCATCGATCAGCCTCGGCGGGTCCGTGGACGCCGGCTCCAGCTCTCCGAGGTTCACGAACCTTCCAGGCGACGGAGCGACCGCTCCGTACGCTTTCTCACTCAGGATCCACCCCGTCGCGAGGTCCCGCTTCACGACCGTGAAGGCGGTTCCGGTAGCCGGCAGCACGTATCTCCCGCTCCAGTCGCTTGCGACAGGCTGGAAGATCATGGCGTCGGCGAGCGCGTTGTAGAGAACGAAGAGAGTGGCCGAGACGGTCGCTCCCGTGATGCCGAGTAGGGGGAGCGTCGCCCCGAAGACGAAGCCCACGGTCGCGCGCGCCGTCAGCTCCACAGTGATCGTCCGGAGGAGCTTGCGGGAGACGAGCGCAGATCTCCCACCCGACTTCGCGGAGCTCGGGAGAGTAATCGCCGTCGCCGCCGGGTCCTCCGGCTGGTCCGCCTCGAGCGTCGAGATGAGCTTGCCGCCCCTGCCGTCGTCCACGAGGCTGCCGACGTCTAGAATCCTGAGCTTGCGGCCCCACGGGAGGTCGATCGGCGTGCCCGCGAAGACGAGGCCGCCGACGGGCGAGGCCGTCGTGACGGGGATCCTGACCCGCAGCGTCTCTTTCGCGGTGCCGTCGAAGTCGATGTTGAGGACGGCGCCCGTCTCGAGGCCGGGGTTCAGCGCGACGGCGAGCGAGTCGAGCGGCTGCTTCGTGACCTTGACGAGAGTCGGCACGTCGAACGCGGCGGCGGGCGCGGTGACCTCGACGCCTTCCGCGGTCGTGAACACGGTGTCGTCGCCCGGCGCCGCGACGAAGCCCTTGCCGTCCGGCGTCCTGAACGGCCCGAGCCTGAACGTCGCGGCTTCAGTGCCGGTCGGGTCGATGACGTGCAGCCAGACGCGGCTCGAGATCGTGACGGGGGCGGTCGGCGGGCAGCCCGCGTTCAGCGTGAATCCGCCGTTCGCGTTCGCGGGCAGCGTGACCCTCGACGGGCAGACCGGGCCCTCGACGTCGGCCCAGACGGACCACGGCGCCGTGCCGCCCGTGACGAGGGGGAGCGCGCCGTCGTCGGCGACGATCTGCGCCACGCCGTTCACGGGAACGAGAATCCGGATCTTCTCGGGATGGATCGCGCCGCCCGTGACGAACTGCGTGGAGGTCGTGAAGCTCCAGTCGACCGGCAGCGTCCCGCCGTAGAGCGTTCCCGCAGCGTCGCGGACGCCGCCCGTGAAGCGCGCCGCGATGCGCTTGCCGGGCGGGAGCGGGCGCGCGGGCGTGAAGACGACAGTCGTCCGGTCGGGCGAGAGGGCGACGGAACCGTTGAAGAGAAGGCCCGTCGGCGCGCCGGCCGCGTCCGCGAGCGAAACGGAAAGCGTTGCCGCCGTGACGCTCGCGGGATCCAGCGCGCTCGTGAACGCAATCGACACCGTCGAGCCGACCGGCTGATCCGCCGCTCCGTTCGCCGGCTGGAGCGAACGGATCTGCAGCGGAACCGGAGTGAGGACGATGTCGAGCGTCGCGACCTGGCCCTTCGCGAGCGACGGGACCTGTCCCGAGCCGGCGACGCCGAGCACGGGGTGGAGCGCGTTCAACGTCGGCGCGCCCGCGGGCGCCGGCACCGCGTATTGGCCGCCCGGGACGGACAGGTTGGCCGTGCCGAGACCAGCGGCCGTGACGCGCGAGCCCGCGATGCCCGCGCCGTTCGATGACGTCACGCGGCCGGTCACGAAGCCGATGGGAGCGTTCGCGTGCAGGAAGATGAAGACCCCCTCCCCGGCGACCCCCGGGAACGGCAGCGTCGAGCCGGACGCCTCGGGCGCAGCGACGAGCTTCGCGGGCACGGCGCCCGCCGCCGGCAGGAGCGTGACGCGCGAGCCC
>JAMQPJ010000241.1 GCA_023717585.1 Thermoanaerobaculia bacterium | reverse complement strand
ATTTTTCGAGATCCTCCTTCTGGGAGTCCAGGAAGGCGAACCGCTCCGTCAGTTCCCTGTGCTCCTCGAGGGAGGCGAGGTTCACCTCCCCCATCGAAGCCATCCGATCGCGAATCTCCTCGGCGCGGGACTCGAGGACGGAAAGCTCCCCGACCGCGGTCCCTTCCCCTTCGGCGGTCTCGACGGGAGGCAGATCCACCGGGAGGATCTCGTACCGCTGGTGGAGGAGCGCGTCGAGCCCGGCGATGTCCATCTCGAACCGCTGGAGACGCAGCCGTTCCGCGGCCTGCCGCTCGCCGAACTCCGTCTCGCGGCGACGCGCCTCGCGAAGGGCTGCCTCGATTTCCGATAGGCGGGAGACGCATTCCGCGTGTTCCGCGACTCGCGCGTCGATCCGCTCCTGCAAGGCCGCGAGGGCGATCCCACCCTGGCCGATCGCCTCCCGGGTCCCCCGCATCGCCTCCTCGAGGGAGGCCGCCTCATGCTCCTGGTCCGCCTTCCTCCGGCGGCGCTCGATCAGCATTCGCCGCTTCCCTTCGGCCTGCTCCGAAAGCTCGGCGCGCAGGTCCGCAGAAGCGCGGTCCTTTTCCTCGAGGCCCCGGTACGCGACCTCGGCGACGTGAGCGCGCTCCCGGACCTCCTCGGCGCGCAGCCGCTTCGCCTCGGTTTCCGACAGGAGCGTCCTGGTGCGCTCCTCCTCTTCACCGCGGGCGTGCTCCGACTGGCGGGCGGTCGCGAGCGAGGCCGAGAGCTCCTCCGTCATGCGGGCCAGCTCTCCGCGCAAGTAAACCCCTTCCCGGGCGCGGCCGTCGAGCAGGGCGCCGGCCTGCGCGCGCGTCTCGGAAAGGACGGCTCGCGCGCGCTCCGCCGCCGCGTGCGCGGAGCGGGCTTCCTCCCGGCCCCGGAAGAACGTCGCGAGGCGCTCCTCGAGCGACGCGCGTTCCCTCCGGATCTCCTCCTCCGTCCGCGATCGCCGGTCCAGCTCCAGGCGCATTCCCTCGATTTCCTTCTCCAGCCCGCGGATCTCACGCTTCCGGGCGAGGACCCCGGCCTCCCCCGTTCCCTGCTCTCCCCCGATCAGTATCCCGTCGGCGGTCACCACGTCGCCGTCCAGGGTCACGTAGGAGTTCCATACGCCGTTGCGGTTCCACAGCCGGAGCGCGGTGTCGAGGGTGCGGACCAGGAGCGTCCCCCCGAGCAGGCCCCGCAGCAGTTCGCGGCACTCCGGGGGGGCCGAGACGATCTCGGTGAGCGGCGCGACGACGCCCTCCTCCCCGAGGTACGCGAGTTCCTCGTTCCGGGTCCGAAGTCCCACCGGGATGAACGCTCCCCGCCCCTCCCGGGACTCCTTGAGATAGTGAATCGCGGAGAGCCCCTCGGCGTGGTCGCGGACCACCACCGACTGCATCCGCTCGCCGAGGACCGCCTCGACCGCCTTCTCGTAGGCGGCGTCGGTCTCGATCATCTCGCCCATCACGCCGAAGATCCCGCGATCGCCCGCATCGGGGGGGTCGACGCCGCGGAAGTGCTGGAGAACGGCCCGAACCCCCGAGGAGGCCCAGTCCATCCTCTCCCGGAGCCCTGAAAGGGTGGCTCGTCGCGATTCGGCGGACCGAAGCTCGCTCTCGGCGCGCCGGGCCGCCTCGACCGATTCGTCGAGCGTCGTGTTCGCGGCGGCGAGGGCCGCCCCCGTGCTCTCCCAGGACCGCTCCGCGACATCGAGGGCCTCCCGCGCGGCGGTCTCGGCGGCGCACGCCGCGTCGAGGTCGCGCGAAGCCTTTTCCACCGCGGCGACCGCCTCTTCTATCCGTTCCGAAAGCCGGGCGATGGATCGTTCTCCCTCCGCGATCCGCTGGGACAACGCTTCGGCGCCGGACCTCGCGTCGGAGTGCTGGGACACGCGCACGATCAGGTCGGACTTGGCGCGCTCGACCTCCTCCTG
>JAMQPJ010000484.1 GCA_023717585.1 Thermoanaerobaculia bacterium | reverse complement strand
TTTTCTTCGCCTCCGACCTCGGCCCCGCGAGGGGAGGACCGGAAGACCGGCCCGAGCGCTTCATGACGATCGAGCCTGCGCAGCCCGGCGCGTTTGGGTGGCTGGACGCCCGGACTCTCCAGTTCCGCCCCGCCGAGCCGTGGCCCGCGCTGACGCGCTTTCGCGTGACGCCGCTGGGAGGAAAGGCGGGAACGCTCGCCACGCTCCTCGAAGCGCCGGTCTCCACGGTCCCGAACGACGGCGCCGAGGGGCTGGAGCCGTTCGACGAGATCACCCTCACGTTCGGCGAGCCGCTCCCTCCCGCCATGCTCGCGAAGATGGTGACGCTCGAGCTGCGCCCGCTTCCCGGCGTCTCCGGCGGACGCCGCCTTCCGCCGGAAGAGATCAGGATCAAGGCCCTCGAGAGGACGAGTCGCGCCGACGCCCCTTCGTACTCTCTCTCCCTCGCGCACCCGGTTCCCGCCGGCACGCGCGCGGTGCTCACGCTCCAGCTTTCGGCGGACGAGGCGGCCGCCGGCGCCGCGAAGGAGCTTTCGTTCGCGACCGGCGAGCCCTTTCGCGTCCTCGCTTTCGGCTGTCGCGAGCGCCAGCTGCCCGTCACGCCCTCGGGGACGCTTTACGAGAAGGATCAGGCGATCAGGTGCGGCACCGAGAGCCCGGCGATCCTCGTCGAGTTCTCGAGCGCGCCACGTGCCATCTCCCCCGTCGAGGCGCGCAACCTCGTCCGGTTCACGCCGTCGGTCGAGGGACTGAAGCTCCAGACCAGCGCGCGAACGCTCGAGATCAGGGGCGCCTTCCGTCGAGACACCCTCTACTCCGTCTCGATCCTTCCGGCGAAGCTCACGGACCAGCGTGGCCGCCCCCTCGAGGCGGCCGGCAGGAGCGAGGCCTTCGTCGTCTTCCCGCAGCGCGCTTCGTACGTGAAATGGGGCGCCGGGCAGGGAGTCGTGGAGCGGCTGGGCGCGCAGATGGTGCCGGTGGACGGGCGGGGCGCCGAGAAACTCGACCTCAGGATCCAGAGGATCGACCCGCTCGACCGGAGCTTCTGGCCCTTCCCCGACCGACCCATCGTGACGGACGAGTCGGAGCGGCCGCCCGGACCGGGCGAGGAGCCTCCCGCGTGGAGCGCGCCCGAACAGAACATCGCGCCCCAGGGGATCGCGCGGCACGTGAAGCTCCTTGGCTCACCGCCGGTCTCCGCCATTGTCGAACTCCCGCTCAAGCGCGACGGCAATGCGGCGGCCTTCGGCCTCGACCTCGAGCCGCACCTCGCGAAGATCGCAGGGAAGGGCGAGCCCGGCACCTACCTCGTCGGCCTTCGCGCGCTGGAAGGGGGCAGCCTCCGGAGCTGGATGCGCATTCAGGCGACCGACCTCGCGCTCGCCACGCTCGAAGAGCCCCAGGCGGTCCGCTTCACGGTGACGTCGCTCGCGACTGGCCTTCCGGTTCCCGGTGCGACGGTGCGCCTGGAGGGGACTCACCGGATGCCCGGCAAGTCTGTCTGGGAGACCTTCGTGGAAGGGACGACCGGCCCCGACGGGACGTTCCGCTGGGACGCGCCCGGGCGCCCGAACGTCCACGAAAGCCGCTCGACGCGGCGAATCTCCGTGACGAAGGGGAAGGACCTCCTCGTCCTCGACACGGCGCACCCGCCCGAGAGCTACGCCGACAACCAATGGAGCAAGAGCCGCGACCACTGGCTCGACTGGGCGTTTCAGCCGCTCGAAGCGCGCGGCGCCCGGGCCGAGACGCTCTGCCACCTCTTCACGGAGCGCCCCGTCTACCGGCCGGAGGAGGAGGTGCATCTCAAGGGCTATCTCCGCGAACGGGTGCGGGGGATGCTGCACCCGCTTGCGGCCGAGGACGGGACGATCGTCGTCGAGGGACCCGGAGAGCTCGCCTGGCGCCTGCCGGTCCCGGTCTCCGAGGCCGGCAGCTTCTACCACCTCTTCAAGGAGAAGAACCTCCCGACCGGCGTCTACAACGCGCACTTCGAGGACAAGAAGAAGCGCCGCTTCGGGCACGTCAGCTTCCGGATGGAGGCCTACCGGATTCCGGAGTTCGAGGTCGACCTCCACGGCCCCGACCAGACGGCGCTCGACAAGGAGTTCCAGGTCTCCCTCACCGCGAGCTACTACGCCGGCGGGAAGGGGGGCTCCCGCCCCGTTCAATGGCGCGTGACGCAGTTTCCGTACGACTGGACTCCTCCTGAGCGCGAGGGGTTCCGCTTCTCCTCCGACGGGCGCTTCTCGCGCGCCGAGCGCTTCCGGTCGTCTCCCCGCCTGACGAAGGACGACACGACGAACGACTCCGGCGGCGCGACGCTGAAGCTCAACCCCGCCATCGAGCCGACGGCCCAGCCGCGCACCTACGTGGTGGAGGCCACCGTCACCGGAGCCGACGACCAGACCGTCACCTCCACGCGGCGCATCGCGGCGCTGCCGGCGTTCGTGCTCGGCCTCGACGTGGCGCGCTTCGTGGAGCACGCGCGGACGCTTTCCCCGCGCGTCATTGCGGTCGGACCCGACGGAAA
>JAMQPJ010000478.1 GCA_023717585.1 Thermoanaerobaculia bacterium | reverse complement strand
GAGGTGTCCGACTGGCGGGACGGTCCGCGCCCAAGGTAGCGTCGTCCTCCGACAGATTCTGTCGATCCTCTCGGGGCGGGGAGCCACTTTGTTGCGGATGAGCCCTCGAAGCGGGGCGTTCTCCCTCGAATCAGCACGTTCTCCGCCCGACTTGGCATCATCTTCGGTGACCCCACTCACTTCCGTGGAGAACCGGCAGGAAATGTGTATACGAGTGAGGGAGGGACACTCCCATCCGACCCGTATGACGATGTTTCGCCGCTCGGTTTCCAGCCTCCTCGCGCTTCTCGCCGCGCTGGTCCTGCGCGTGCCTCTCGCGGCCGCCCGTCCCGATGCGTCCGTCTCGGCGGGCCTCCCCGGAATAGTCGTGGACCTGCCCAACGGGCGCGGCGAAGGCGAACTCCTGCGTCTCGACGTGCGCCTCGTCCCCGCGCTCCTCGCCCTCGCCACCGAAGAAAGCACCTCCGTCGCGGACTGGCCCGTCGCCCCGGGCGTTCGCCGTGCCGTGCGCCTCACGCGCCACGAGATCTGGGCCGACGGGGCGAAGGTCTTCCGCGTGGACGCGAGCGGCCGCACAGAGCTGCCGCGTTCGCCGCTACGTTTTTTCTGGGGAAGCGACGCGGAAGGCGCCGGCAGCCGGGTCCTTGTCACGCTCGACCCGCGAACACGGGCAATCACGGCGCTCGTTCACGGCCCGGAGGGCGTCAACGAGATCGCGCGCGACGCGCTGGACGCCGCGGGACGTCACCTTCTCGCGGCGCCGGTGCGGCCCCCGGGCGCGACGTGGTCCTGCGCGCAGGAGGATTTTCCGGACACCGCGTGGCTCCCCGGTCCCAGCAGCGCGAGAGTTGCCGAGGGCCGGATCGCGGCGGTCCTTGGCTCTCTCTACAAGGCGATTCTCGCGATCGACACGGACACTGAATACCTCGCCTCGTTCGGCAACAACACGGCGAACGCGACGAGCCACATCGCGACGCTCGTCGCGAACATCAACGTCATGTACGAGCGGGACCTGAACCTTCGTCTCGTCATCGGAACGACGATCCTGAGGACGGGCTCGGATCCCTGGACGGTAACGGGCTCGGGGGCGAGCTTCCCGCAGCTGAACGAGTTCACGGGCTACTGGAACACGAACTACCCGAAGTCCGGGACGCCAAGGTCCTTCGGGGCCCTCTTCTCCGGGAAGAGCACATCCGGACTCTCGGGGATCGCGTGGGTCGCGAACTCGGTCTGCGGCGGCGGCACTGACTACAGCTTCAACCAGATATCGGCCAACGGGAGCTGGCTGTTCGGCGACACACTCATCGTCGGGCACGAGATCGGCCACAACATGGGTTCGCCCCACACGCATTGCTACACGAACCCGGCGCCCGACCACTGCTGGGCTAACGAGGCGTGCTACTCCGGGCCGACGTCCTGCCCGGCGGCCCAGACGATCAACGGCGTGACGAACGTGACGGGCACGATCATGAGCTACTGCCACCAGCTCGGCGGCTGCGGCTTGTCGTTCGTTTTCCACCCCAGCACGGTGAGCCGTTACGTGGGCCTGGCGCTCGACGCCGGAGCTGCGGCCGCGTGCATCGTCCCGGTCAACGCCGTCCCGCCGCCCCCGCCCGTCTCCGCCGCGACGACCTTCAACTCAGTCGCGCCGTGCCGGGTCCTCGACACGCGCAACACGGCGGGGCCGCTCGGCGGACCGCCGATCGGGGCCGGCGGCCTGCGCTCCTTCGTCGTGACCGGCGTCTGCAACGTGCCGGCGGACACCGTCGCGATCTCCGCGAACGTCGCGGCCGTCTTCCCCGCGGCGGCCGGAGACCTCCTCCTCTACCCGAACGGCATCGCCTCCCCGCCCACGGTATCGACCCTGAGCTTCCGCGCGGGCCGCACGAGCGCGAACAACTCGCTCGTCTACCTCGCCTCGGACGGGAGCTTTCTCGTGAAGAACAACGCGGCGGGCGCGCTCGACTTCGTTCTGGACGTGAACGGCTACTTCAAGTGAGGACCGGACTCCACGCAGCCATCCTGACCGCCTTCGCCGCCGCATTCGCCGCCGCGCCTCTCGCGGGCCAGCCGGTTCAGGGCGGCCCGCTTCCCGGCCCGCTTCCGCTGTTCCCGGCCGACAACTGGTGGAACGCCGACGTGAGCGCCGCGCCCGTGGACGCGAACAGCGCCGCTTTCATCGCGTGGATCGGGTCGGCCAAGGGAATGCATCCGGATTTCGGCGGCGATGCCGGCGCCCCCGCGATCTACGGCATGCCGTACGTCGTCGTTCCCGGCACGCAGCCGCTCGAGCCCGTCGCGTTCGACTACGCGTCGGAGAGCGACACGGGCGCGCCGGGCAGGCCTCCCGGCTATCCGATCCCGGTCGAGGCGAAGACCCAGACCCACTGGATCGAGGGCGGCTATCAGGGGAACTGCGACTCGGCCCCCGTGGGCTCGCCCTGCCGGGGCGACAAGCACCTCCTCATCGTCGACGAGGACAACCGCTTCCTCTTCGAGACCTGGAACACGCGCTGTCTCCCCGCGAACGTGCCGTCCTGCACGTGGACCGCGGGCTCGGGCGCGGTCTTCGCGCTCGACTCGAACGCGCGCCGGCCCGAAGGGTGGACGAGCGCCGACGCCGCGGGACTCGCGATCCTTCCCGGCCTCGTCCGCTACGACGAGGCCACGGGAGCGGGTCCGATCCGCCACGCGTTCCGCGTCACGCTCCGCGACTCGAACGGATACGTGTATCCCGCCTCGCACGTCGCGGGCTCGAACGCGAACGCCCCTCCTCTGGGGACGCGCCTGAGGCTGAAGGCCTCGAAAGACCTGTCGACGTTTCCAGCCGAGGCGCAGAAAATGTTCCAGGCCATGAAGACATACGGGCTCGTCGTGGCGGACAACGGGACGGACCTCTACGTGCAGGGCACGTACGACACGCGCTGGAACAACGGCGTCCTGAATCCGGCGTTCTCGGCGATCCACGCGAGCGACTTCGATGTCCTGCAGCTCGGGTGGCGGCCGCCGGTCGCCCCGATCGCGACGAACCTCCACGTCCTCCCGCCCTGCCGCCTCGTCGACACGCGCCTTTCGCAAGGTCCGCGCGGCGGCCCTTCGCTTCCCGCGAACGGCACGCGCACGTTCCCGCTCGCGGGGACGTGCGGGGTTCCGTCCACGGCGGTCGCGGTGTCGCTGAACCTGACGGTCGTCTCGCCGCAGGCGGCAGGCAGCGTCTCCTTATACGAGGGCGGCACGGGCGCCACGAACGCGACGTCGATCAGCTTCCGCGCGGGCCGGACGCAAGCAAACAACGCGCACGTCGCGCTTTCGTCGGACGGCACGGGCCTTGCGACGGCAAGGAACGGGTCCAACGGGTCCCTGGACCTCGTACTGGACGTCAATGGCTACTACGAATAGGACGAAATTCGTTGCCACGATAGGGTTTTCGCTGGCACTAATTGCCGGTGGGCGCGTCGCGTCGGCGCAGAACACCCCTCCTCCGGGAATGAACCTGAAGCCGGGGTTTCCGACGGCGCTCAGCGGGGCGGGCTACGCTTCGAACGAACCCGTCTGGGCGGACCTCGGCCTCGGCGGGGGTAAGTCGATCATCCTCGGGACCAGCTCGAAAAAGCTGTACGTCGTGAACAACGATGGCTCCGTGGTCGCCGGCCTCTGGCCCGTGACTCTGCCGGGCCAGGTCATGAGCAGCGCCGCCGTCGGCAACCTCGGCGGCGGAAACGGGAACACCGACATCGTCGTCGGCTTCGGTGGCGGGCCATACCCTCCGGCGGATCCGGTGACCGTCGGAGGCGTCCGCGCGTTCAGGAGGGACGGCACGATTCTCTGGACCGTGAACAGCGCGAACGACATCCCGAGCGGGAGCCAGTTTCCCCTAGGCGTCGTCACGACGCCCGCGATCGGCGACATCGACGGCGACGGTGTCAACGACGTCGTCTGGGGCTCGTTCGACGGCCACATCTACGCGGTCGACGGGAGCACCGGTATCAAGAAGGCGGGCGGCTGGCCGCTCTTCATCCGCGACACGATTTATTCCTCCCCCGTGCTCTACGACCTCGACGGCAACGGCAAGCTCGAGATCATCATCGGAACGGACAGCCACCCGGACCCGACGGCGAACCCGCCGGGCGTCCCACCCACGATCGCCGGCGGACGGCTGCACGTCCTGACGTACCTCGCGCAGGAGTACCCCGGCTTTCCGTACGACGTGGACCAGATCATCCAGGGCTCGCCGGTCGTCGGCGACATCACGGGCGACGGGACGCCCAAGATCGTGTTCGGCACGGGCACGTACTACGGCAACCCGGCTCCCTGCGGGAGCGGAATTCTTCCCCTTCGCAAACGCGCGATCTACGCCCTCCGGTGCACGGGCCAGCTCCTGCCGGGGTTCGGCGTCGGAGGCATGGGGGGAATGACGGGCGAGGTCACGACGTCCCCGGCCCTCGCGGACCTGAACGGCGACACCATCCTCGACGTCGTCGTCACGGACATCGACTGTTCGACAGGAAGCGCGCAGAACTTCAATGCGTACGCGTTCAAGGGAGACGGCACACTCCTCTGGAAGAGAACGCCTCTCTCGTTTTTTGGCACCAATTCCAACGCGGGGCAGCCCGTCGTCGCCGACATTCTCGGCAACGGCAACCTCGAGGTCCTCGTCCCGACGAACTCCGAGATCTGCATCCTCTCGAACACCGGCGTTCAGTTGACCGATGCGGGTCCGCCCCACACCGCCGGGGAGTTCTCGCTCTACATGCCGGCGGCCGCTTCCAGCGCGGCGCTCGCAGTCGACAACGGCGTCCTGAACGTCGCGGCTGCGGCGCACTCCGGCACCGACGTGGCGGTCTACGCGTGGACGACGGGCAAGTCCACTCCCCCCGCGTGGGGCGCGTACCGCTACGATTCGAGGCGGCTGGGTTTCGCGCCGAATGCGGGCTCGTGCGCCCCGCGGACGGTCGAGGCGACGAGCTTCTTCCCGCTCCCGCCCTGCCGCGTCCTCGACACGCGGATCGGCAGCGGCCCCCTCGGAGGGCCCGCTCTCGCCCCGATGGTGTCCCGGAGCTTCAACGTGTCGGGGGTCTGCGGGATCCCCTCCGGCGCCGTTTCTATTTCCGCGAATGTCACGGTGACGAACAACGCGGGGCCGGGGGAGCTCATACTGTTCCCTCCCGATGTCCCGCAACCGGGCACCAGCACCATCAGCTTCCGGGCTTTTCGGACCCAGGCCAACAACGCGCTCGTCTACCTCGGCGCAACTACCCCTACGTTCAGTGTTTACAACAATTGCACGTCACCGGCGGATTTCATCCTGGACGTCAACGGGTACTTCCAGTGAGACGCCGACACTACCCCCTGAACCGACTTGAGATAGAATCTCGCCCACATCAGCGAGGAACCGTAGTAGATTCCGCAAAAGCGTAGGAACCAGGAGGCTGTCCATGAGAAGTATTCGTTTCGGCCGTGGTCTCGTTCTCGCCCTCCCCTTCGTCGTCGCCGGAGCGTTCTCGCAGCCGGCCGAGGCGCAGCAGGGCCTTCAGTTCTACGCCGTCACGCCGTGTCGCGCCGTCGACACGCGTTCGGGGTCCGGCGGGATCATCCCTGCGGCCACCGAGCGGAAGGTGATCATCAAGAACGTGTGCGGCATTCCCCCCGACGCCAAGGCGGTCTCCCTGAATGCGACGGTCGTCTTCCCGAACACCGACGGGTTCTTCAGCATGTGGCCCTCCGGCGGCGTGTTCCCGGTCGTGTCCACGATCAACTTCCTCGCGGGCGAGCCCGCCCTCGCGAACGGCGCGGTCGTGCCGCTCTCGCTCAATCCGGTCGCCTGCCCGCTCGGGAACTGCGACCTGTCGATTGCGTACGGCACCGCGTCGGGCACCGGCAGCCTTCACGCCGTCCTCGACGTCACCGGCTACTTCAAGTAAGTCCGTGTCACCCGGGGCTCGCGCCTTGCGCGGCCCCGGGTACCATTCACGGGCGTGGAACGCGAGCGGCCTCGGGATGGTTCTCCGTTTGCCGTTGAGGCCCCGTTCGTCACGCTTGGAGCGGTTTCGGCCGGCCTGACCGGCTGGCTCCTCGCGTCTTCCCGCATCCCCCGCGGCGCGGATCAGGCCGTGCCCGCGCTCATGGCCCGCGACATTCTCGCGGGGAAGGGTCATCCGGTCTTCTACTGGGGCTCGACGTACGGCGGCTCCCTCGAGCCGCATCTCCTCGCGGGAGCGTTCTCGATCTTCGGCGAATCGCCGGCGGTCTACCGCGGTCTCCTCGTGGTCCTCTACGCGGTCTTTCTCGCCGGTGCGGTCGCGCTGACGCGGCGCTTCTTCGGACGAGAGGCGGCGCTCGTCTCGGCGCTCTTTCTCGCCGCGCCGCCTTTCTTCCTGCCGTACAAGGTCCTCACGTCCGATGGCGCCTACGCGAGCGTCGCCCTCCTCGGCCTGGCGTCGCTCGCCCTCGCGCTGGCGGCGGACGAGCGGCTCGCCGCGGGTCGCCCGGCGTCCGGTGCCTGCCTTCTCCTCGGCTTCGCGGCCGGGCTGGGATTCTGGGTCACGCCGGTCACGCTGCCGGTGGCCGGCGTGGCTCTTCTTTGGCTCGTCGGCCGGCGGCGGCCCCGGCCCGGGGCTCGCGCGCTGGCGGGCTACGCGCTCGGCGCTGCGGTGGGCGCCGCTCCGTGGCTGATCTGGAACGCGCGCCACGGCTGGGCGAGCCTCCGGGCGCCCGAGATGGCGCCCGCGGCCGGCGCGGGTCTCCTCGCGAACGCAAAGGGTTTCTTCACGGAGTCGCTGCCCGTCCTCCTCGGGGCCGCGCGGCCGCACTTCACGGGTGATCCGCACGCTTCCTTTCCCGGGGCGCTCGTCGCCGTTCCCCTTCTCGTCGCGGTTCTTCTCGTTCCGGCGCTCGGGCTGGCCCGGCGGGACCGGCGCGTCCGCCTTCTCTTCGGGGCGCTCCTCGCGCTCGCCGCGGCGACGGTTCTCTCGGCCCGGCTCACGCCGTCTGAGCCGCGCTATCTCGTCGCGGCCTACGCGGCGCTCGCGCCTCTCCTCGGGATCTCTCTCGCTTCGCTGTTCAGGGGGAACCGGCGATCGCTCGCGGCCGCGGGCCTCGCGGCGCTCGGTCTGCTCGTCGCCGCGCAGGTCTCGGGTGCGGTGAAGGCGTACCGCCATCTCGGGGACGCGGACGACACGCAGGTCTCCGGGCCGCTCGAGCCGCTCCTCGCGGCGCTCCGGACGGAGGGTGTGACCCGCGCCTGGGCGAACTACTGGACGGCGTACCGCGTGACGTTCGAGTCGAAAGGCGAGATCCTCGCGACCCCGATCCCGCGCGAGGACGGCGCCCGCGAAGCCTCGCTCGTCGAGGCGGTCCGGGCGGCTCCGGACCCCGCCGTCGTTCTCCTGCCGCCGCGCGACGCGTGCTTCCGGCGCTATCTCGTCGAGGGGGGCGAGCCGTTCGTCGAGCGCGCCGCGGGGGCCTTCGCGATCTTTCACGCGCTTCCGCGCGCGACCGTCGCGCTGATCGGCCGGGCGGGCACGCTGCCGATGCCCGCCGCCGCCTATCGCGTGTCCTGGAGCGGCGCCTCCGTTCCCGGGCGCCTGGCTCCCGGAGAGACGGCACGCGCGTCGGTGAGGGTCACGAACGAGGGGCCCTGCACGTTCATGCATTCGATCCGGCTTCTCGCGAGCTGGACGGGACCCGTTTCGAGCGCGCAGGCTTTCGCGACTCCCGGCCGGCGCGTCCTGCCGGGCGAAGCGGCGACCCTCGATTTCGCGCTCGTGGCGCCCGCCGCTCCCGGAGCCTACGTTCTCGCGCTGGATCTCGAGCAACAGGGGATCGCACCCTTCGGCGAGAAGGGCGGCGCGGTCTTCCGGAAGTCCGTCGACGTCGCGCGCTGACCGCGCGAGGCGCGCCCGGCGCTCAGGGAAACGCGCGCGCGAGGCCGCGCTCGGGGACGAGGATGCCGCCGACGCGTGGATCGGGACCGCCCGGGAGGACGAGCGAGCGCGGGCGATAGGAGTCTCCCGGCCCCGCTCTGCCGCCGAGGAGGCTCTCGGGAACCTCGTCCGCGAGCGTGAACCTCCCGGCCGCCGGGTCCCACACGAGAACGATCGTCTTCGCCCACTCCAGCTTTCGGCCGGGACACGTGCCCTTCGCGAAGCAGGTCTGCTCCTCGTACTCGACGCAGCGGAAACCGCCGGGTTCCGGCAGGCATTCGCTCCCCGCATCCTTCGACCACAGAAAGAGCGCGGGGCCGAAGGCCGGATCCGGGTAGAGGAGCGTCGCCCACCTCTTCGCGAGATACGGCACTTCCGTCGCCTGAAAGCCGGGGTCGTACGGGGCGACGAGGAGGAGATCCGTGCCGGGCCGCGCGCGGGGAACCTGCTCGAGGATCGACGTCAGCTCCGCGCGGTGCCGTCTCCAGATCGAGAGGTAGTAGTCCTGCCGCTCGATGCCGCCGGCGACGCCGCAGGCCAGGAACGTGCCCGCGAGCGCGCCACCGAGGAAGCGGCCGCGGTCCCGGCGCGCGAGCAGCCGGCCCGCGGCCCAGGCGACGACGATCGAGGTCAGTACGCGCGTCAGGACGTGCGTCCTGTAGAAGTTCTCCGAGAACTGGACGGCGGCGTACGCGGTGTTCGAGAGGAGCACTGCCGCGGCGAGCCACGCGAGGATGGGACCCGGTTGGGCCGCGCCGACCGCTTCACTATCTTCTCCGGCGTGTCGTAAGCCGTGCCGGAGGATCGCGAGGCCCGCGGCGGCCGCGGCGAGCGCGAGCCACGGCGGCAGGACGTGGGGCGGCGGCTCGCCGAACGGGGGCCGGTCGAGCGCCCACTGCCACGGGAGCACGTTGTTCGCGGCGAGGATGAACGTGTGCGTGAGCCTCTCGACGGGCGACAACGGCAGCGAGGCGACCGCGAGGTAGTTCACCGGATCGCGGAAGCCCGCGAGCATCGTCAGGCCGTAAGGCGCGAGGGCGGCGCCCCACGCGGCCCAGAGGACGAGAGCGCGCGCGGTGAAGCCTCCGGCGGCGACGAGGAAGAGGAGCGGCGCCAGCGCGAGGGCCACGGCGGCGCCGTCGATCGTGTACACGCTGCCGAGCGCGCAGGCGCAGGCACAGGCGAGCCAGACGGCCTTCCCGCCGCGCACGAAACGCACTCCCGAGTCGAGCGCGAGAATCCCGAGAAGGACGCAGACGTTGTAACCCGTCGCGACGAGGCTGTTCGTGAGGAAGTCGCTCGTCGCCGTGACCGTGAGCGCGCCCGCGAGCCACGCCGTCCGCGAGGCTCCCGGGAACAGGCTCTTCGTGAGCCGGGCAGCGGCCCACCCGATCGCGAGCCAGACGCAGCCGTAGAAGAGCTGCAGGAAAAGGACGGGCTGAGAAGCGGCCGACGCGAGGATGAACGGCAGCCCGAGGAGCCGCCGGGTCGGCGTGCCCATGGGAGCCCAGAGCGCGGCGGGCAGACCCGGAGAGACACGGGACGCCTGGGCGATCGAGAGCATCGACACGTCGTCCTGATAGAGGCCGTGGTCGAACGCGAAGAGGCCCCAGACGAGAAACGTCAGGAGCGCCCAGCCCTTCCAGCCGGCCGCGAACCCCCGCGTAGACTCGGGGGCGTGCTTCGCGGGACGCGTGCTCTCGTCTTTTCGGGCGCCCTTGCGGCGGGCGGCAGCGCGGCCATCGCGGGCGTCGCGGGCGTCATCGGCCTGACCGGATGCGTCCGCTTTCACGTCGCGAGGCCCCTGCCCGAGTCTGGCTTTCGCGCCTCGATCGACCTCTCCCGGTTTCCGGCCGCCGGCCGCCCCGGCGAAAGACTCGAGGGGCAGGTGACCGTCGCGAACCAGAGCGACCAGGTCTGGCCAGCGGCGGCGTGGAACGCCAGCGGACCGGTCGTGAACCTCGCGTATCACTGGCGGGCTCTCGACGATTCCGTCCTCGTGAACGACGGCCTCAGGACGCCGCTTCCGTTCGACCTCGGGCCGGAGAGAAGCGTCGCGTTCCGGGCGAGCGTCGCCCTGCCGGAAACGCCGGGCCGGTATCTCCTCGAGTTCGACCTCGTGCAGGAAGGCGTGGGCTGGTTCGCGGCGCACGGCTCTCCGAGCGCGCGCATAGTGGTCGAAGTTTCGAGGTGACGGGTCACGGCCCTCCCCCCGCCCGCGAGGCCTCGCGGAAGCGCGAAACGAAGGACGGAGCCGGCTCGGGATCACCCTCGGGAAGGAAGGCCCATCTGTCGTAC
>JAMQPJ010000230.1 GCA_023717585.1 Thermoanaerobaculia bacterium | reverse complement strand
CGGCGGGGAAGGCGTGGAGCGAGAAAACGTCCCGTGACGGAGCTCGCGGCCGTCGCGACCTCCTCGGGCGTTCCGGCGGCGATCAGGTCGCCTCCCCGCGCCCCGCCCTCCGGCCCGAGGTCGATCACGTGGTCGGCCGTCTTCACGACGTCGAGGTTGTGCTCGATGACGACCACCGGGTTGCCGCGCTCGACGAGGGCGTGCAGCACCTTGAGGAGCTTCTTCACGTCGTCGAAGTGGAGGCCCGTCGTGGGCTCGTCCAGGATGTAGAGCGTGCGGCCCGTGGCCCGCCGCGCCAGCTCGCGCGCCAGCTTCACGCGCTGCGCTTCGCCGCCCGAGAGCGTCGTCGCGCTCTGGCCGAGCCGGATGTAACCGAGGCCCACGTCGTTCAGGGTGTCCATGATGGTCCGGATCGCGGGGACGTTCGCGAAGACCTCGGCGGCCTGCTCGGCCGTGAGCGCGAGGATGTCGGCGATGTTGAGTCCCTTGTACCGCACTTCGAGCGTCTCGCGGTTGTAGCGCTTGCCGCCGCACACGTCGCACGTCACGTAGATGTCGGGGAGGAAGTGCATCTCGATCGCGATCTGCCCGCCGCCGCCGCAGTTCTCGCAGCGGCCGCCCTTCACGTTGAACGAGAAGCGCCCCGGGCCGTAGCCGCGCATCCGCGCGTCCGGCACCTGCGCCATGAGGTCCCGAATCGGGTTGAAGACGTTCGTGTACGTGGCCGGATTGCTGCGGGGCGTGCGCCCGATCGGCGACTGGTCGATGTCGATGACCTTGTCGAGATGCTCGAGCCCTTCGATCCTGCGGTGCGCCCCGGGCTTTTCGGTCGACTCGTAGAACGTACGCGCCGCGGCCCGGTAGAGGATGTCGTTCACGAGAGTCGATTTTCCCGAGCCCGAGACGCCCGTCACCGCCGTGAAGACGCCCAGCGGGAATTTCACGGTGATGTTCTTGAGGTTGTTCTCGGTGGCGCCGGCCACCGTCAGGAGCTTTCCCGTGCCGGCCCGGCGCCGCGCGGGCACGTCGATCTACAGCTCGCCGGAGAGGTACTTCCCCGTGAGCGAGCGCGGGAACTTCACGAGCTCGTCCGCCCGGCCCTCCCCCACGATCTCGCCGCCATGGACGCCGGCGCCCGGCCCGAGGTCCACGACGCGGTCGGCGAGGCGGATCGTCTCCTCGTCGTGCTCCACGACGACGACCGTGTTCCCGAGATCGCGCATCGCCATGAGCGTGTCGATGAGCTTCCGGTTGTCCTTCGCGTGGAGGCCGATGGAGGGCTCGTCGAGGACGTAGAGGACGCCCATCAGCTTGCTGCCGATCTGCGTCGCGAGGCGGATGCGCTGCGCCTCGCCGCCCGAGAGCGTCGCGGACGCGCGAGCGAGCGAGAGGTAGCCGATCCCGACGTCGTTCAGGAAGCCGAGGCGGTCCCCGATCTCCTTCAGGATCTTTCCGGCGATCTCCCGCTCGCGCGGCGAGGGCCGGAAGCCGTCGAAGAACGCCTTCGAGTCCTCGAGCGTCTCGGCCGTGAGGGTGTCGATGGGGCGTCCGTCCACGAGCACGGCCAGCGCCTCGGGCTTCAGCCGGCGGCCCCTGCAGGCCGCGCAGGGCGAGGCCGACATGTAGTTCTCGAGCTCGGCCCGCGCCTCTTCGCTCTCGACCTCCTTGTATTTGCCCTCGAGGAGCGGCACGAGGCCCTTGAAAGCGGACGACCAGTTGTACTCGCCCTTTTCGGATTTCCACTTCCACCTGATCTCTCTGGCGCCCGAGCCGTGGAGGATGACCTCCTGCACGTCCTTCGAGAGCTTCTTGAACGGCACGTCGAGCGAGAACTTCATCACCTTCGCGAGGTGCTCGATCTGCCTCAGCCGCCAGTTCGCCGACCCCTGCTTGTAGAGCACGATCGCGCCCTCGCGGATGGACTTCGACGGGTCGGGGATCAGCCGGTCCGGATCCACTTTCTGGACTGTTCCCAGTCCACTGCAGGAGGGGCATGCGCCGAACGGCGAGTTGAACGAGAAGAGGCGCGGCGTGATCTCGGTGAGCGACGTCCCGCAGTCGGGGCACGCGTAGCTCGTCGAGAGCGTCTCGTCCGTCGTCGGCCCGTCGGGGGTCGCGCCCACGGTCGCCACCGTCACGAGCCCCTTCCCCACCTTCGTCGCCGTCTCGAGGGAGTCCGTCAGTCGCCGGCGCGTGTCGTCGTCTCGCTTGACGATCAGACGGTCCACGATCACCTCGATCGTGTGCTTCTTCTGCTTGTCGAGCTCGGGCGGGCTCTCGAGATCCACCATCTTCCCGTTGACCCGGGCGCGCAGGAAGCCCTGCTTGACCATCTCCTCCATCTGCTTGCGGTACTCGCCCTTCTTCCCCCGCACGAACGGCGCGAGAAGCATGAAGCGCGTGCCCTCCGGCATCGCGAGGATGCGGTCCGTCATCTGCTGGATCGTCTGGGCCGCGATCTCGCGCCCGCACGACGCGCAGTGGGGCTTTCCGATCGACGCGTAGAGGAGGCGGAGATAGTCGTAGATCTCCGTGACCGTTCCGACCGTCGAGCGCGGGTTCTTCGACGTCGTCTTCTGCTCGATCGAAATCGCGGGCGACAGCCCCTCGATCGAATCCACGTCCGGCTTCTCCATCTGCTTCCTGTACTCGCCCTTCTTGCCGCGGACGAACGGCGCGAGGAGAAGAAATTTCGTCCCCTCCGGCATCGCGAGGACGCGGTCGACCATCTGCTGGATCGTCTGAGCCGCGATCTCCCGCCCGCAGGACGGGCAGTGGGGCTTGCCGACCGACGCGTAGAGGAGGCGCAGATAGTCGTAGATCTCCGTGACGGTCCCGACGGTCGAGCGCGGGTTCTTCGACGTCGTCTTCTGCTCGATCGAGATCGCGGGCGAGAGCCCCTCGATC
>JAMQPJ010000382.1 GCA_023717585.1 Thermoanaerobaculia bacterium | reverse complement strand
GCGGCGAGCGGGTTCGCGATCGCCTCGAGGCCCCACGCCTTGCCGGCGGAGGCGACGAGCGCGCCGAATCCGGAGGCTGCTGCGGCCTCGAGGAAGCGCCGGCGGGTGATGTCGTTGTTCATCGCGTCTTCTCCCACGTTCTGAGCAGGGCCACGACCGATTCGATCTCGGCGTCCGTGAGGACGGGTCGCGTCGTGGAGGGCGTGGCGAACCCCTCCATCGACGTGCCGCGGCGCCCGCGGCGGATCGTCTCGACGAGGTAGCGGTCGGAGGCGGCATCGAGTAGGACGGCGTTGTTCAGCGCGGGGCCTTCGGCGCCCTGGCCCTTCGCGCCGTGGCAGCCGCCGCACGCGCGCGCGTAGATGGCGTCGCCACCGGTGAGTCCCTGCTTCACGAACCGTTGGGGCTCGGCAGCGGACGGGACGGGCACGGCGCCGCCGCCGAGGGTGCGGACATACGCGAGGACGGCTTTGCGCTCGTCGGGCCGGAGGCCCGAGGCGGGGTCGGCCCAGCCCGGCATCCGACGGCCGGGACGGCCCTTGTCGATCGTAGCCGCGAGGAAGTCGTCCGAGGCGAGGGCGAGGAAGTCGGAATTTCCGATCGCCGGAAAGACCGCCATCCCCGCGTACCGCATCCCTTCGCCGTTCGGCCCGTGGCAGCCCGAGCAGAACGTCCCGTAGAGCGTCGCGCCGTCGGTCGCGAACTCGCGCGCCCCGAAGCGCTCGACACGGAGGCGGTCGGGGGGTTGCGCGTGCGCCGCGGTGCTCTCGGTGCGCAGCGAGAGGAGATAGAAGACGAGGCGGTCGATCTCGGTCTCCGAGAGGCCGAGCGCCGGCATCTGCGAGTTCGGGACGAGCGTCGCCGGGGCGCGGAAGTGCTCCGCGAGCCACGCGGGCACGCTCCGGCCGCCCGGCACTTGAGTGAAGTCGAGCCGGCCGGGGTCGAGACGCCCCTCGCGCGTGAGGTCGGGCCCATCGGCGCCGCCGACGCCGTTCACCTTGTGGCAGCCGCGGCAGCCGAGGGAGTTGAAGACCGCCTTCGCTTCCGTGAGACCGGGCGCGCCGACGCGCGTCGCGAGGAACGTCGCGAGAGCCTCGCGCTCGCTGGCCGGGAGCGGCGCGACGGAGCCGCGCCACGGAGGGGCGGCGGCCTTCGCGCTCTTGTCGAGGTGCGACGCATACCAGGAGGCGGCGAAGGGCCTGAGACCCGAGGCCGAGAGGTCGGGCCCCTCCATGCCGCCGCCGTCCGGGCGCACCGTCCCGCCGCGCCCGTCGAGCTTGTGGCAGGCGAGGCAGTCGTGGCGGTCGAAGACGGCGGCGCCGGCGGCGAGCCGCGCGGCGCCGGGGACGCCGACGGGTGTATGACAACCGCCGCACCCCGCCCACGAGTAGCGGCGAGGGAGCATCGGCTCGGGCCAGTGCGGCGCCTCGCCGTGTGCATCGGCGCGGTCCGTCGCGCGGCCCTGACCGCCGTGGCAGATCGTGCAGCCCATGTCGGCCGGGTCGTGCGCGACCTTCGGGTGCGGGCCGAGGACCTTGTGACCGGCGACGGCCTGCTCGCCGGGCGCCATCCCGACGTGGCAGCTCACGCAGCGGTCGGCCGCGCCGAGAGCCGGGACGTAGACCTGCCTGAGCCGGATCTCGGTGGGCGCGCCGGGCCGGGAAGCGGCGCTCTGGACGCGGCGCCACTCGCGGAAGAAGTTCTCGTGCACCGCCGCGGCCGCGAGGAGCGCGAGCGTCAGGAGGCTGCTCCAGAGCAGGAGGTGCTTGTTTCGCATTGCAGCCACCGCCTCAGTGCGCCGGCCAGGCCGCGTGGGACCAGTAGAAGGCCCAGTTGGGCCCGCGGAAGTACGACCCGATGGCGGTCAGGACGACGAAGCCGCAGAGGAAGCACGTGAAGAGGCCGAGCGCACCCGCGCGGGTCGAGTCGTGGCGCCTGACGAGCCACATCGAGTACGCCGCGAAGACGGCCGTGAGGACCGTGCCGGGGTTCAGGAAGGTCACGACGAGCTGCGGGACGTGGGGGAACCACTCGCGGACCCACCCGAACCGGATCGCGATCGTCTCGATCGCGAGCGTCGAAAAGAGGCCGACGCCGGTGGCCTGGAGCGCGAGCTTCTTCCCGCCCGGCCCGCCGAACCACTCGCCGGTTCCCTTCGTCTCGCGGTCGAGGAACGGGATGAGGCCGAGGCCGAGGAGGACGATCGCCGGGATCCCGATCCCGCCCATGAACGCCGAGTACGAAACGAGCTCCTGCAGCCCGAGGAAATACCACGGCGCCTTCGCCGGGTTCTCGGGCACGGACGGGTTCGCGAGCTCCTTGAGCGGCGCGTCCGACAGCATCCCGAGCGCGAGGCAGCCGGCCACCGTCAGCATGAGGACAGCCAGCTCCGCGTAGAAGAGGTGCGGCATCGAGGGGACAGTCGCCTCGGGCCCCCGTCCGACGGCGGGCGTTTTTCCGCGCACGAGCGCCGCGAGCTGGTACGTCTTGCGCGGCGCGTCCGTGAAGACGGGCAGCGAGTCCACGCCCGGCGCTCCGACGCGCGCATCCGCGTCCGCGGGGCGTGTGAGGCCGCCGTCCTTGCGGATGCGCCAGAAGTGCACGGCGACGAGCGCCGCGAGGACGAGCGGGAGGAGCATGACGTGGAGGACGTAGAAGCGGATGAGCGCCTCCTCGCCGACGGTGTCCGACCCGAGGAGAAGAAGCTTCTGGAACCCGCCGGGGTCGAAGCGGTCCGTGATGTGGAGCGCGTCCGTCACCTCGCGCGGGGACTGCGCGATGTTCGCGCCGATCGTGATCGCCCAGTACGCGAGCTGGTCCCACGGCAGGAGGTAGCCCGTGAAGGAGAGGCCGAGCGTCGTCGCGAGGAGGGCCATCCCGACGAGCCAGTTGAACTCGCGGCGCGCGCGGTACGCCGCCGTGAAGAAGACGCGAGCCATGTGGAGGAGGACGACGACGACCATCGCGTTCGCCGCCCAGCGGTGAATGTTCCGGATGAACCGGCCCGTCGGGACGACGAAGTGGATGTCCTTGATCGAGTCGTAGGCCGCGAGCGGGTGGGGCTTGTAATAGAACATGAGAAGGACGCCCGTCACGAGCGTCACGAGGAACGCCGCCATCGCGGCGATCCCGAGGCCCCACGTCGTGGACCAGCGGAGGCTCCAGCGGTGTGTCCGAACGGGGTGAAGGTGGAGGAAGACGTTCCCGAAGACGAACGTCGAGCGCGTCCGGTCGGTCGACGGAGCTCCGCCGCGAAACGCGGACTCCTTCACGAGGCGGCGCGCGCCCTTCAGGTTGTGGACGAGGCGGCGAAGCGCGGTGTCTCCTGTCGACTTTCCGGCCGGGACGGGCAGCGTCGCGCTCACGCTTTCACCTTCGTCCCCGCGGTCACGTCCTCGCCCTCGTCGATGACGTACGTGCCGCCGGTTCCCGAGACCTTCCGCCACGCGAGCGCGCGCGGCGCAGGGCCCTTCGTGACGGAGCCGTCCTTCGCGAAGCGCGAGCCGTGGCAGGGGCAGTCGAAACCTTCGGGGCTCGTCTTGACGATGCA
>JAMQPJ010000374.1 GCA_023717585.1 Thermoanaerobaculia bacterium | reverse complement strand
CGTACGAGCGCGCCGCGACAGCCTGCGCTTCGAGCGCCTGCGCGGGCGCGCGGCCGATCTCCCCGGGCACCACGGCCGCCACGTACGCCTCGAGATCGACCTCGTCGACGGCGCCCGTCTTCAGGCGAAGGATCTTGCACGAGCGCGGCGCGGCCGAAGCCATGGCCCGAAACGGCGCGCCGAGGGCAAGGAGCGAAGCGAGCAGGAAACGCCGGGTCACGTGAGACGCATTTTAGAGGTCTGGCGGAGGTCAGCCGCCGCCGGGGCCCGGATGCGCATCGCCCGCCTCGCCGCGGAGCGTCGCCACCGCGTGGGGAAGCACGGGGGCCACGGCCTGAAGACACTCCAGAGCGCCTCGGGGAGAGCCCGGGAGGTTCACGATGAGAGTCCGCCCGCACACCGCCGAGACCTGCCGCGACAGGATCGCGGTCGGCACGGCGGCGCGGGTCGCTTCCCGCATGATTTCCGCGAGGCCGGGCACCTCGTAATCGAAGATGTCGCGCGTCGCCTGCGGCGTCACGTCCCGCGCCGAGAGGCCCGTGCCGCCCGTCGTCAGCACGAGATCTGCGGCGCCGGTGTCCGCGAGGCGCTTGAGGTTCCACGCGATGTCCTCGCGCTCGTCGGGCAGGATCGTCTGCTCCACGATGACGGCGCCGGTGAGCAGGCGCAGCACCCCCTCGGCCACGGCGGGCCCGCTCTTGTCGGCGCGCTCGCCTTGGTACGACCGGTCCGAGATCGTCAGGATCGCGACGCGCACGGCGCCATCAGCCGCCGATCTCGCTCATGTTGCGGGCATGCAGGGGCAGCGCCGACTTGTTCATGCCGACGAACATGGGGTGCCGCTCTTCCTTGATCGCGGCCGCGCGGATCACGAGCGCGCGCAGCTCCTCGTCGCTCGCTCCCGCACGCATCGCCTTCAGGAGGTCCACGTCCGCGTGCCCGAAGAGGCAGCCCTTGAGGAACCCGTCCTGCGTGAGCCGCATGCGGTTACAGGTGTCGCAAAAGCGGTCCGAGACGGGCGTGATGAAGCCGAGCGTGCCCGTGTGGGCGCCCGCGGGCGACGTGACGGAATACTCGTCGGCGGGCCCGGCCACGAGAGTCTTCTGGATCGGCGAAAGGACGTAGCCGGCGGCCGCAAGGCGGTCCCACACCTCTTCCCAGCCCACCCAGTCCGACTCCTTCCAGTCGTTGTCGCCGAAGGGCATGAACTCGATGAAGCGCACGCCGAGCTTCTTGTCCTTCGTCATCGCCGCGAGCGGGAGGATCTGGTCGTCGTTGAGGCCGCGGATGACGACCGCGTTGATCTTCACGGAGTCGAACGGCAGCGAGAGAGCGAGGGCGATCGAATCGACCACCGGCTTGAAATGGTCGCGCCGCGTCATCTTGCGGAAGTGCTCGGCCTCGGCCGCGTCCAGCGAGACGTTCACCTTCGTGAGTCCCGCCGCGAGGAGGTCGTGCGCCATCCGCGGGAAGAGGACGCCGTTCGTCGAAAGCGCGATCCCGCCCGGAAAGCCGATCCCGGCGAGGTCGCGCACGATCTCCACGAGGTCGGGGCGCGTCGTCGGCTCGCCGCCCGTGATGCGGATCTTCTCGACGCCGAAATCCGCGAGGAGGCGCGCCGCGCGGCGGATCTCCTCGCGCGAGAGGAGGTGTGGCAGCGGCCGGAACTTCTGGTCCTCCGGCATGCAGTAGACGCAGCGGAGGTTGCAGCGGTCGGTGACGGAGATCCGAACGTACGTGATGCGGCGTCCGTGCCCGTCGATCAGCGCCTTTTCCATGCCGCCGCCTCCCTGAGAACCAGTCTAGCTCAGCCGGCCGTGTCCCGGCGCCACCTTCCGCTCTTGCCGCCCGTCTTTTCGAGGAGGGCGATCTCGCGGATCTCGATGCCCTTGTCCGCCGCCTTGCACATGTCGTAGAGCGCGAGCGCGGCGGCGGATGCGGCGACGAGCGCCTCCATCTCGTACCCGGTCTTGCCGGTTCCCTTGACCTCGGTCGTGATCTCGACCTCGAACGTCTCGGGGCGGGGCACGAGACTCACCGCGACGGAGTCGAACGCGAGCGGATGACA
>JAMQPJ010000345.1 GCA_023717585.1 Thermoanaerobaculia bacterium | reverse complement strand
TCTAGAATCGTCCTGAAAGAAGGAGACTCGCTTGAAGAAGATTCTCTTCGTCCTCCCGGCCGGCGCCCTCCTCCTCGGGGGCGGCGCCGCACCGGTTCGCGCCGAAAGCGCCCGCTCCGAGAATTTCCAGACTCATTGCTCCGTCTGCCACGGGGATGACGGAAAGGGCCAGACCGAGCAAGGCAGGAAAAAGAAGGCCCGGGACCTGACGAACGCGAAGTGGCAGGACACGATCGACGACGCGCGGATCGTCCGCTCGATCACGAAGGGGCACGACGAGATGCCGGCCTTCGGCAAGAAGCTCACCGAGCCCGAGATCAAGGCGCTCGCCGCCGAGGTCCGGAGCCTGGCGAAGAAACCATCGTAAAGAGCGTCTCCTTCGCCTCGGAGATCGCGGCGTTCGACCGCCACCTGAGAGACGAGCGCCGCGTCTCGCCCCACACCCGCGTCGCCTACGGCGCGGATCTCGCGCGCTTTGCGGCGTTTCTTTCAGCGGTCTTCTGGAACCGGCCGGCGGCCGCGCTCAGGTCCGAGGACGTCGATCCCCTCGCCGTGCGGTCGTATCTCGCTCACCTGCGCGCCGAGGGGATCTCGAAAACGTCGATCGGGCGGCACCTGTCGGCGCTCCGCACGTTCTTCGCGTTCCTCAAGCGCGAGGGCCGCGCCTCCTCGAACCCGGCGAAGTCGGTGGGGACGCCCCGGCGCGAGAAGAAGCTCCCCCGGACGCTGTCCGTCGCCGAAGCCGCGGCGGTCGTGGAGGCGAAAGGGCGCGAGGGGGCGCTCGGGGCGCGCGACCGGGCGCTCCTCGAGCTGCTCTACGCGACGGGGCTCCGCGTCTCCGAGCTCGTGGGGCTCCGCCTCGAGGATGTCGATCTCTCCGCCCGGCAGGTGCGCACGGTGGGAAAGGGGCGCAAGGAGCGCGCCGTGCCGTTCGGCCAGCCCGCCGCCGCGGCGCTCCGCGTCTGGCTGAAGGAAAGAGCGGCTTTCGCGCCCGCCGCGCGGGACGCCGAGATCGTGTTCCTGAATGCCCGCAAAGGCCGCCTGACGGACCGCAGCGTGCGACGCATCCTCGACCGGGCTGTCCTTTCGGCGGCGGTTCCCCGCCACGCCTCGCCGCACGCGCTCCGGCACTCGTTCGCGACGCATCTCCTCGCGGCCGGCGCGGACCTCCGCTCCATCCAGGAGCTTCTCGGCCACGCCTCGCTCTCGACGACGCAGCGCTACACGCACCTCGACGCCGAGCGCCTCATCGAGGTCTATAGGAAGAGCCACCCGAAGGCCTGAGGAGAAAGACCGACGGGCTAGACTCAGGGGCATGGGCGGACCGCGTTTCGTACACACGACCATTCTCTGCGTGAGGAAAGACGGGGTCGTCGCGCTCGGCGGCGACGGCCAGGTGACGATGGGGACGAACGTCATGAAAAGCGGCGCCTCGAAAGTACGCCGGCTCCTAAACGGAAAGGTCCTCGCGGGCTTCGCCGGCTCGACGGCCGACGCCGTGACGCTCTTCACGCGGTTCGAGAAGAAGCTCGAGGAGT
>JAMQPJ010000328.1 GCA_023717585.1 Thermoanaerobaculia bacterium | reverse complement strand
TTCCGGTTTCTCGAATGCACGCGCCTCACGGGCGGCCGGCCGGACGGAGACGTCACGCCCTGGGACGAAGTGCTCTTCCCGTTCGAGCGCGCTCTCAGAGGTCGCGCGCTCTCCGTGGCAGACGTGAAACGCCGTGTCGACGGACCCGAGGTCGTGGAGACCTACGCGCTCGGAAGCGAGGGGGGCGTCTCGATGACGGTCACCGACACGTCGGACGGCTTCACGCGCACATTCACGCTGCGGCGCTGATGTCCTCGATCCTCAGGACGAGGAGCGTCCGGTCGTCCTCGGTGTCGGCGCGGTCCGTGAAGGTGCGCTGCGCCCGGAGGATCCGGTCTTTCAGGGCGGCCGCGCTCTCCGCCTGCCCTGCGCGAAGCACCTCCTCGAGACGCGCGAACCCCCACGGTTCGTCCGACCCCGCGCGCGTGGCCTCCACGAGGCCGTCGGAGAAGAGGACCCAGCAGTCGCCGGGCACGAGCGGAGCCGTGACGGTGTTCCACCCGCCGGAAAGGGCCAGGCCGAGCGGGCGGGCGGGATTCGTGAGCGCCTCGACCGTTCCGTCCCGGCCCACGCAGTACGGATACGGGTGTCCGGCGTTCGTGAAGGCCACAGAGCCCGCCGCGAGGTCGAAGACGAGATATGCGAGCGTGACGAACGTCCGCGGTTCGGTCGTCCGGACGATCTCCTCGTGGAGCAGCTCCATGAGCCGTACGCCGCCCGCGCCCGTCCGGGCCAGCATGCCGAGGGACGCCTTGGCGGCGGCCATCACGAGCCCCGTCGGCAGCCCGTGGCCCGACACGTCGGCCATCGAGACGGTGAGGACCCGCTCCGCGTACGAGAGGTCGTAGAAGTCGCCTCCGATGGCGGCCGCGGGCGCGAAGTCCACGGCGATCCCGACGCCCGGGCACGCGAAGTCCGCGGGGGGAAGGAGGCGCCGCTGGAGGTCGCGCGCGACGGACAGCTCGTGCTCGAGAGCCTCCTTCTCGGCCCTCTCCGCGACGCTCGCGCCGAGATGCGCGGCCATCGCGTTGAAGCTCGCGACGAGCGCGGCGAGCTGGTCGTGCCCCTTGAAGACGACGCGGTGCGCGAAATTGCCCTTCTCGATCTCCTCGAACCCGAGCGAGAGGCGCCGTGTCGCCCGCGCGATCCGGTAGACGAGGAGGCCGGCGAGGAGAGAGGCCCCCGCGAAGACGACGACCGTCGCGATCCCGAGCGCGCCCATGACGCCGAGGACGACCCGGCCCAACTGGAGGCGCTTGGAGCCCGCGACCTTGAGATCTCCGAAGAGGGCTCGCGACTCGCGCTCGAGCGACGTCCTGACGAGGATGAGGACGGGCCGGCCTTCGAGCGGCTGGCCGGTCTCCCAGTCGAGGACGGGATCGGACAGGAACAGCGGGAACGCGGACCAGCGGGCGGACCACGGGCCGGAGCCCGCGGGCGGAGCCGCCGTCTCGCCGGACGCCGCCTCCTCGCCGCCCGAGTCCGGTGCGTCTGCAATGCTCGTCGTCCTGCCCTTCTTGCCGTCGAGAGTGAAGCGCACGCCGCCCTTGGGCACCCGAACTGCCTCCTCCTTCACCGTGACGGCGCCGTGGAAGCGGACGACGTTGCCGGTCTCTTTCTCGATCTCGCGGCGGAGGCCCGAGTGGAGGCGCAGCGTG